>JABFVP010000077.1 GCA_013362725.1 Cupriavidus sp. | reverse complement strand
GCAAGGTGGCGCCGCTGGAAGCCACGCGCGCCAGGGTGGAGCAGGCCAATGCCGAGCTGGAGCTGGCCGAGGCCACCGGCGCGCTGCAGTCCGCGCGGCAGTTGCTGGCGGCGCTGTGGGGCGACAGCGTGCCGCGTTTCGCGCAGGCGCAGGGCGATCTCGATGCGTTGCCGTCGCGGCCGGCGCCAGCCGCCTTGCAGGCGGCGCTGGAAGACTCGCCGCTGCTGGCGGCAAGCCGCCTGGCGGCGGAGCGCAGCCGCGCCGAAGTGGCGGTGCAGCGCAGCCGCCAGTATCCCGACGTGACTGTGAGCCTGGGCGCCAAGCGCGACAACGAGGCCAACCGCAACATGGCGGTGCTGGGCGTGGCGAGTCCGCTGCCGCTGTTCGACCGCAACCAGGGCAACCTGTACGCGGCGCTGCGCCGTGCCGACGGCGCGCAAGACTTGCACGCCGCCACCCGCGTGCGCCTGCAGGGCGAACTGCAGCTGGCCTCGACGCAGCTGTCGGTGTCGCGCGCCGCGGCGCAGACGCTGCAGGCCTCGGTGCTGCCGGCGGCCGAGCAGGCCTACGCCGCCGCCGCGCGCGGCTTCGAGGCCGGCAAGTTCAATTTCCTCGAGGTGCTGGATGCCCAGCGCACGCTGTTCCAGGCGCGCATCCGCTACCTGGACGTGCTGGCCCGCACCTATGACGCGGCCGCCAGCATCGACCGCATCCTCGGACACTGATACGGAAGCTGCAGACATGGCAATGAGCAAGCAACAACGGGCCGCCGTGGTGGCCATCCTGGTCGCGGGGCTTTTGGGCGGCGCGGCGATCCTGTTCACCGGCAAGGGCGGCAGCACCAGCGGCGAGGCCGCGCACGGGCATGCCCAACATGGCGACGAGCATGGGCACGAGCACGCCAAGGGGAGCGACCAGGCGGGTGCGCAGAGCGACGCCAGCGCGCCGCCGGCGCAGCCGCAAGCCGAAGGCAAGCCGCACGTGATCGCGCTGACGCCCGCGCAGATCGAACAGGCCGGCATCGGCATGGCCACCGCCGCCGCCGCGGCGCTGCGCAGCAGCGTCGATTTACCCGGCGAAATCCGCTTCAACGACGACCGCACCGCGCACGTGGTGCCGCGCGTCGCGGGCGTGGCGCAGGCGGTGCCGGCCAACCTGGGCCAGGCGGTGCGCAAGGGCGAAGTGCTGGCGCTGATCGCCAGCACCGCGGTGGCGGAGCAGCGCAGCGATCTGCTGGCCGCGCAGCAGCGCGAGGCGCTGGCGCGGGCCACCTATGCGCGCGAGAAGACGCTGTGGCAGGAGAAGATCTCCGCCGAGCAGGATTACCAGCAGGCGCGCACCGCGCTGGAAGAGGCGCGGATCGCGGTGCAGAACGCGCGCCAGAAGCTGACTGCGATCGGCGCCGCCGAGCGCGGCGGGGGCGGCGGGGGCGGCGGCGCGCTCAACCAGTTCGCGCTGCGCGCGCCGTTCGACGGCATCGTGGTCGAGAAACACCTGTCGCTGGGCGAAGCGGTCAAGGAAGACGCCAGCGTCTTCACGGTCTCGGACCTGAGTTCGGTATGGGCCGAGTTCGTGGTGTCCGCGCGCGACCTGGACCGGGTGCGCGTGGGCGAGGCGGTCACGGTGCGCTCCAGCGCCTCCGCCACGCAGGCCGAAGGCAAGGTGTCCTATGTCGGCGCCTTGCTGGGCGAGCAGACCCGCACCGCCAAGGCGCGCGTGACGCTGGCCAATCCGGGCACGGCGTGGCGCCCCGGGCTGTTCGTCACGGTCAGCGTGCTGGGCGCGCCGGTGCAGGTGCCGGTGACGGTGGCGGCCGACGCGGTGCACCAGGTCGATGGCCAGAGCGTGGTGTTCGTCGCGGTGCCGGACGGGTTTGCGGTGCAGCCGGTCAAGACCGGGCGCACCGACGGCAAGCTGGTCGAGGTGACCCAGGGCCTGCAGGCCGGCGCGCGCTACGCCGCGGCCAACAGCTTTATCCTCAAGTCCGAGCTGGGCAAAGCCAGCGCCGGGCATGAGCACTGAGCGGGAGGCGCGCATGTTCGAACGCCTGATCCGCTTTGCCATTGCGCAACGCTGGCTGGTGCTTTTGGCGGTGCTGGGCATGGCCGCGCTGGGCCTGTACAGCTACACCCGGCTGCCGATCGACGCGGTGCCCGACATCACCAACGTGCAGGTGCAGATCAACACCGCCGCGCCGGGCTATTCGCCGCTGGAGACCGAGCAGCGCATCACCTACCCCGTCGAGACCGTGATGGCTGGCCTGCCCGGGCTGGAGCAGACTCGCTCGCTGTCGCGCTACGGGCTGTCGCAGGTGACGGTGATCTTCCGCG
This sequence comes from Cupriavidus sp., assembly GCA_013362725.1. GTDB lineage: Bacteria > Pseudomonadota > Gammaproteobacteria > Burkholderiales > Burkholderiaceae > Cupriavidus. The sequence goes on along the minus strand of JABFVP010000077.1, from coordinate 4,012 downwards.
ATGGCACCGACATCCACTTTGCGCGCCAGCTGGTCAACCAGCGCATCCAGGAAGCGCGCGACCAGTTGCCGCCCGGCATCACGCCCGCGATGGGACCGATCTCGACCGGGCTGGGCGAGATTTACCTGTGGACGGTCGAAGCCGACCCCGGCGCGCGCAAGCCCGATGGCACCGCTTACACGCTGTCCGACCTGCGCGAGATCCAGGACTGGGTGATCCGGCCGCAGCTGCGCAACGTGCCGGGCGTGACCGAGGTCAACGCCATCGGCGGCCATGCGCGCGCCTACGTGGTGGCGCCCGACCTGGCGCGCATGGCCTCGTACGGGCTGGCGCTGGCCGATGTGGTGGGCGCGCTGGAGAAGAACAACGACAACGTCGGCGCGGGCTATATCGAGCGACGCGGCGAGCAGTACCTGGTGCGCGTGCCGGGCCAGGTGCGCTCGCTCGAAGAAATCGGCGACGTGATCGTCGGCAGCGCGCAGGGCCAGCCGATCCGCGTGCGCGACGTGGCCACGGTGCAGACCGGCGGCGAGCTGCGCACCGGCGCGGCCACCGAGAACGGCCGCGAGGTGGTGCTGGGCACCGTATTCATGCTGATCGGCGAGAACAGCCGCGCGGTGTCGCAGGCGGTCGACCGCAAGATGGCCCAGATCAACCGCACGCTGCCGGCGGGGGTGCAGGCCGTCACGGTGTACGACCGCACCACGCTGGTCGACAAGGCCATCGCCACGGTCAAGAAGAATCTGCTCGAAGGCGCGGTGCTGGTGATCGCCATCCTGTTCCTGTTTTTGGGCAACCTGCGCGCGGCGCTGATCACCGCGCTGGTAATCCCGTTGTCGATGCTGTTCACCTTCACCGGCATGGTCCACTACCGCATCAGCGCCAACCTGATGAGCCTGGGCGCGCTGGACTTCGGCGTCATCGTCGACGGCGCGGTGGTGATCGTCGAGAACTGCGTGCGCCGGCTGGCGCATGCGCAGGCCAGCCAGGGCCGCGCGCTGACGCGCGACGAACGCCTGCAGGAAGTGTTTGCCGCCGCGCGCGAGGCGCGCCGGCCGCTGCTGTACGGCCAGCTGATCATCATGGTGGTGTACCTGCCGATCTTTGCGCTCACCGGGGTCGAGGGCAAGATGTTCCATCCGATGGCCTTTACCGTGGTGCTGGCGCTGCTGGGCGCTATGGTGCTGTCGGTGACCTTCGTCCCCGCGGCGGTGGCACTGTTTATCGGCAACCGCGTGGCCGAGCGCGACAACCGGCTGATGGCGTGGGCGCGCCGCCGCTACGCGGTGCTGCTGGAGCGCGTGCTGGCTGCAACGCCGGTGGTGCTGGCCGGCGCCGGCGTCGCCGTGGTGTTGTGCCTGGCGATTGCCACGCGACTGGGCAGCGAATTCGTGCCCAGCCTCAACGAAGGCGATCTTGCGGTGCAGGCGCTGCGCATACCGGGCACCAGCCTGACGCAATCGGTGGCGATGCAGCAGCAGGTGGAAACCGCGCTCAAGGCCAGATTCCCGGAGATCGAGCGCATCTTTGCGCGCACCGGCACCGCGGAGATTGCCTCGGACCCGATGCCGCCGAATATCTCCGACGGCTACATCATGCTCAAGCCCGAATCGCGATGGCCGCAGCCGCGCCGCACGCGCGACGCGCTGATCGCCGCGATCCGCGCCGAAGTGGGCAGGCTGCCGGGCAACAACTATGAGTTCTCGCAGCCGATCCAGCTGCGCTTCAACGAGCTGATCTCGGGGGTGCGCTCGGACGTGGCGGTCAAGGTGTTCGGCGACGACAACGCCGTGCTGGAGCAGACCGCCAGCCGCATCGCCACGGTGCTGCAGGGCATTGCCGGCGCGGCCGAGGTCAAGGTCGAGCAGACCACCGGCCTGCCGATGCTGACGGTGCAGATCGACCGCAACCAGGCCGCGCGCTACGGGCTGAACCTGAGCGATATCCAGGACGCGGTGTCGATTGGCATCGGCGGCAAGGTGTCCGGCACCTTCTTCAGCGGCGACCGGCGCTTCGATATCGTGGTGCGCCTGCCGGAGGCCGTACGCACCGACGTGGACGCGCTGCGGCGCCTGCCGGTGGCGCTTCCCAAGGACGCCGGCGCGCGCACCAGCTACATCCCGCTGAGCGAGGTCGCGAGCGTGGAGATGGCGCCGGGCCCCAACCAGGTCTCGCGCGAGAACGGCAAGCGCCGCATCGTGGTCAGCGCCAATGTGCGCGGGCGCGATATCGGCAGCTTCGTGCCCGAGGCCGAGGCCGCCATCCGCGCGCGCGTGGCGATTCCCGCCGGCTACTGGACCAGCTGGGGCGGCACCTTCGAGCAGTTGCAATCCGCCACCGCGCGGCTGCGCGTGGTGGTGCCGCTGGCGCTGGGGCTGGTGTTCGTGCTGCTGTTCGCCATGTTCGGCAACGTCAAGGACGGGCTGCTGGTCTTTACCGGCATTCCGTTCGCGCTGACCGGCGGCATCCTGGCGCTGTGGCTGCGCGGCATTCCGCTGTCGATCTCGGCGGCGGTGGGCTTTATCGCGCTGTGCGGCGTGGCGGTGCTCAACGGACTGGTGATGCTGTCGTTCATCCGCTCGCTGCGCGAGGCCGGGCATGGGCTGGACCATGCCATCCGCGAGGGCGCGCTGACGCGCCTGCGCCCGGTGCTGATGACGGCGCTGGTGGCCTCGCTCGGCTTCGTGCCGATGGCGCTGGCCACCGGCACCGGCGCCGAGGTGCAGCGGCCGCTGGCGACGGTGGTGATCGGCGGCATCCTGTCATCGACGGCGCTGACGCTGCTGGTGCTGCCGGTGCTGTACCGGCTGGCGCATCGCAACGATGCGCCAGCGGCGGTGCGCGCCGATGGGCAGGTGGCGACGATGGAGACGTGACGAGCGCGCCCGGCGGCCTATTGCGGCGTGCCGGGCGGCGTGCCGGGCAGCGCGCCGGGCGTCAGCACGCTCATTCCCGAGACCCCGCTCGAGGTGGTGCGGCGCTGGCTCATCAGGACACCGTTCTGGTCGAATTCGAACAGCACCGTCGAAGCGCGGATCGCGCCGCCGGCGAACAGCGGCCCGATGAAGGGAATGAAGCTCTCGGGGTGGGGCTGCGAGGTGGCGAACGAATAGACCAGGATGGTCGAGCCGTCGCGCAGTGTGGCGCGCGAAGACGGCGGACCCAACTGCGTGGTGACCTCGTCGAGCGTGGAGAAGCCAGGCAGGAAGTTCGACAATTGCTCGGGCTTCACGTCGACGCCGGTGGAGACGCACGCCGCCAACATGAGGCCGGCCACAACCAGTGCGTGAACACGCTTCATGTCGTCACCGCCGTACTTGGGATGGCGCTGCCGCGCGAGGCGCCCGGCACGCCATGCGCAAAGCATACAACCAATCGCCGGGCCGCAGCGCGCTGCATTCGACCCTTCACGACACCGTGAAGCTTCCGGCCCGGCCGCGACGGCATGATGCCGATGTGCGCCCGACATTGCGGCGCAACCAGCCCATATGGGATTCGCGCCGCCATGCCAGAGACCATCACTGCCACCTTCACCGGGATCGACCCGCTCAGCGCCGTCACGCATCCCGATCCGTATCCCTACTACCGTGAACTGTCCGCCACCCGGCCTTTCTTCCGCGAGCAAGGCCTGGGGCTTTGGGTGGCCGCCGGGCCGCGGGAAGTGGCAGCCGTGCTGGCCCATCCCGACTGCCGCGTGCGTCCGGCTACGCAGCCGGTGCCGCCCGCGCTGGCCGGCACCGCTGCCGGTGACCTGTTCGGCCGGCTGGTCCGCATGAACGATGGCGCCGCGCATGCGCCGCTGAAGGCGTTGCTGATGCCGGTGCTGGCGGCCGTGGATCCGGGCGTCGCGGCGCAACACGCCGCCGCAATCGCGCGAATGATGGATACGGGCGAGGACGCGCACGCTGCCATGACGGCCGCGTCGGTCAATCGCTGGCTCTTCGCCTTGCCGGTCCTCACGGTGGCAGCCGTGCTTGGCCTGCCGGTGGCGCGCGACCGCGGCACGATGGTC
>JABFVP010000584.1 GCA_013362725.1 Cupriavidus sp. | reverse complement strand
TAGAACAGGCCGCTCTGGCCCACCGCATTCGCCAGCGCCGCCGCGATGGCGTGCGCCGACGCTGCCGTGGGCGCCGCCGGCAGCAACGACGCCGTGCCGCGCACCGGCTGGGCTTCGGCACTGTCCATCACGGCCAGGATGGCGCGCGCCGCCGCACTCAGCGATTCCTGCGTCGACGCGCCCGGCAGCAGGGCACCCTGGCCGGCCATGGCATTGGGGCCGCTTGCCAGCGCGCTGTGGCGGATGGCCTGGCCGGTGGCGTTCTGGACGTTGGACTCGGTCGCCTCGGCCACCGGTTGCAATGCCGCGACCTGGTCGAGGGCGATGGCGGTGCGCAGGGTCTGGGGATCGGGGGCCTGACCGGGTGCCAGGCCTGGCGGCAGGTGGATGCCGGTCATACGGGTCGCATGGGATCAGGGACGGCGGCCGGTGCGGCCTGCCGGTGGGACAGGGGAGCGGCCTTCAGGCCGCTTGGGGGCGCAGCGTTCAGTCCGCCTCAGGTGGTGGCGCCCGCCGTCGCACCATAGGCGGCGCTCAGCTCGAACTGCCGGCGCGAGCTGGTCAGCATGTCGCCGAGCCGCTTGAGCTGCGGCAGCGCCAGGTCGCGGATGCGGGCGTCGTAGGTCAGGATGCGGTCCAGCAGCTGGTAGCGCCGCATGCGCTCGGCATCGGAGAACGGGGCGTCGTGGTCGAGCTGGCGCAAGCGTTCCACCTGGGCCAGATAGGCTTGCTGCAGGGTGGTGACCGTGTCCCAGTCGGCGCCCTGCGCGGCTTCATGCATGCGTGCGGACAGCGCGAGGATATCCTCGTAGCAGGCCACGATCGGCGAAAACACTGGAGGGAAGGCCATGTCAGTTGTCCTGTAAGGCGGGCTGCCGCTCGGCACCGGCGGCTGCGTCATCGATCTGCGCCCAGGCCGAAGCCAGGCTTTCCAGCAGCGTGTCGACCTCGCTCAGCAGCGCCGCGTCGCTGCGCAGATTGGCCAGCATCAGCCGGCGCACCATGTATTCGTACAGCGCTTCGAGGTTGGCCGAGATCTCGCCGCCGACGTTGTGGTCGAGCACCGCGCGCAGGCCGTTGTCGATGATATCGATGGCCTTGGAGATGGCATTGCCGCGCTCGGCGATGTTGCCGCCTTCCAGGTGGAACCTGGCCCGCGCGATCGCGGCGCGCGCGCCGTCGTACAGCATGGCGATCAGCTTGTGCGGGCTGGCGCTCATGGCACCGGTCTGGACGCCGACCTGGGCGTAGGCGTTGGCGGATGCGCGGGCGAACATGGCTGGGTTCCTCTTGGCAGTGGGATGCGGCGGGTTACTTCTTGATGCTGTTGTTGAGCGCGTTGAACTGCTGCGTCAGGTAGTTGCTGGTGCGGTTCATCTGCGCCACCACCAGGTCCAGCTGCGTGAACTGGGCCTTGTAGCGGTCGACCGTGGCGGTGACGCGGTCCTGGACCCGGTCATAGTCGTCCTCCAGGTCCTTTAGCGTCTTGGTGATGCCGTCCTGCGCCACCTTCAGCGCGCCGTCGGTCTTGCTCAGGCCTTCGATATAGGTGGTGGCGCGCTTGCCGATGCCGCCGTCGCCGGTGGTGCTCGAGAACAGCGACGTGACCCGGCCAAGGTTGTCGTTCAGCGCCTTGGTCAGCTTGGCATCGTCCAGCTTCATGGTGCCGTCCTTCTGGAACGTGATGCCGACGTCGATCAGTGTGATCGTGCCGCCGTTGCCGTCGTCCATGGCGCCGCCCAGCATCGAGCGCAGGCTCGACTGGATCGAGCGCAGCGTGCCGTCGCCGGTCAGCGCCGCCGACGTGCCGGCCTTGGCATCGAACGCCGTCAGCGACTTGGCGGTGCTCTGGATGTTGTTGTACGCGGTGACGAAGGCCTGGATCGAGGCCTTGATCGCGTCGTTGTCGCGCGTCACCACCAGCGAAGTGGTGCCGGTCTTGGACAGGTTCATGGTCACGCCCTGCGCAGCGTCCACTACCGAATTGCTCTGGCTGACCACGTCGATGCCGTTGATCTTCAGCGTCGCGTTGGCGGGCGGCACCTTCTGTTCCATCTTGTTGACGCCGGGCGCGGCGGCCGGATCGAAGGCGACCACGTTGTTAAGCGCCGCGTCGGTGGACGACACGCGCATGGTGGCCTGCGTGCCGGTCTTGTCCGAGGTCAGCACCAGGCGGTAGGGGCTGGCGCTGCCGTCATTGACGATGCTGGCGGTCACGCCGATGCCGGCCTTGTTGATGGCATCGCGCATGCCTTCGAGCGACGAGCCCGCCGCGATGGTGACCTTCTTGGTGCTGGCGGGCGCGCCGCCGGTGGCCAGCGCTTCGCCGAAGTCGAACACCAGCTCGCCGCCGCCGATCGCGGCCTTCTGGTCGGCCACGTTGCCGCTGACCAGCGACTGCGCTGTGGCCAGCGTGTTGACGGTGATGGTGTAGTTGCCCGGTACGGCATTGGCCGCGGTGGTGACCGACATCACGTCCGGCGTGCCGACCGAGGCCTTGACCGCGCCGAAGGTGGCGGCGTTCGACAGCTTCGTGGCCGCGGCCTTGTACGCGTCCAGCACGCTCTGCACCTGGCTGTAGGCGGACAGCTTGGTCTGGTAGCTCTTGGCCTGCGTGTTGATGGCCTCGAGCGGTGCCTGCTCGGCCTTCTGCAGCTGGTCCAGCAGGGTGCTCAGCTCGAGGTTGGAGCCGATGCCGATGGAGGAGATCGTTGCCATTTTTTATTGTCTCGTCTTCAACTGTTGATCAGGTCTCAGGCCACCTGGCTGACGAACAGCCCCTGCAGCTTGTCGATGGCGCGGGCGATGCGCAGCACCTCTTCGGTGGGCATCTGCCGGATCAGGTCGCCGGTTTCCTTGTCGATCACCTTGGTGATGACACGGTGCGTGGCATCGTCGATCTCGAAGCGCAGGCCGATCGAGGTGGTCTTGAACGCTTCCACCAGCTCGCCGATGGCGGCGGACGCGGCGACTGCCTGCGCCGGTTCGCGCGCGGTGTCTTCCTCTGGAGCGCGCAAGCCGGCGCGTGCGGGGCTCGCCATCGTGCCGGGGGCCGGCACATCGGACGGCAGGCGCACTGCGGTCGGTTTCACGGTAGAGGGAAGCGCCATGCTCGGCTCCGTTGGTGTGTGGCTGGTTCAGGTTGAAACGCTTGGCAGGCAGCGGTCTGCCTGCGAAACGCTCCAGTGCGTTCCGGCGCCCTGGCAAAAAGGCCGGGCCTTGCGGCCCAGCCTCGTATGCCAGTCTGCGGACGCGATTAACGCAGCAGCGACAGCACGCTCTGCGTGGTCTGGTTGGCTTGCGACAGGACCGAGGTGCCAGCCTGTTGCAGGATCTGCGCACGGGTCATGTTCGACACTTCCGTGGCGTAGTCTGCGTCCTGGATGCGCGAACGCGACGAGGACAGGTTGGTCACGGTCGTGCCCAGGTTAGCGATGGTCGAGTCGAAGCGGTTCTGCACGGCACCCAGCGAGCTGCGCAGATCGTCAACGATCTTCAGCGCGGCATCGATCTTCTTCAGCGGGTTGACGGTCGACGCGCCGGCGAATTCAGCCGTGGCGCCAGCGCCGCTCAGGACGATGTCGGTGGCGGTGTTGTCGAAGTCGGTCGGGGTGGCGCCGCCGTTGGCCAGCGCGCCAGCGCCGACGGCGAAGTTACGGCCCTGCACCGTGGCAAAGGCAGTGACTGCACCAGTGCTGTCGACGCCAACCTTGACGAGTTGGTTGTTCAGCGCGGTGGCGGTCGTTACGCCGTTGCTCGGGTCGGTGAACTCGAGGTCGGCCACGTTCAGCACGACATCACCCGTGGCATCGTTGACCGAAGCCGCGTAGAAGTCGTCGCCCGACTTGACCACGTAGTTCGCGGTGGCATTGCCGTTGGCATCCTTCACGTTGTGCAGGCTCAGGCTGCTGGCGGCAACGCCCAGCGAGGTGGCGGCCGACGACAGGTCCACGGCTGCCGGCGTGGCGGCAACGTTAGTCTGCGTGATGGCTTCGCTGACGTTCAGGGCGTTGCTGCTCAGGCTGAAGCCCTTCAGGCCCAGCGTGGTCGAATCGATCTGCTTCAGGTCGATGGTGATGGTCTCGCCGTCGTTGGCGCCAACCTGGATGGTCAGCGGCTTGGCGTTGGCGGACAGCACCTTCACGCCGTTGAAGTCGGTCTGCTGCGAGGTGCGGTCGATTTCCGACAGGCGCTGCGAGATTTCGTCCTGGATCGACTTCAGGTCCGAAGCCGAGTTCGAGCCGTTGGCGGCCTGCACGCTCAGTTCACGGATACGCTGCAGGTTGTTGTTGACTTCGGTCAGCGCGCCTTCGGTGGTCTGCGCCAGCGAGATGCCGTCGTTGGCGTTGCGCTGGGCTTGGGTCAGGCCGCGGATGTTGGCGGTGAAGCGGTTCGCAATCGCCTGGCCGGCGGCGTCGTCCTTGGCGCTGTTGATGCGCAGGCCCGACGACAGGCGCTGGATCGCGGTGTTCAGCGACGATTGCGAAGCGTTCATGTTGTTCTGAGTCATCAGAGACAACGAATTGGTGTTAATGACTTGCGCCATGGTACGACTCCTATATGCAAAGTTTTGGGCATTCCGGCTAGTGCCGTAACGTTGGCGGCCTGCTTTGCAGGGCGTAGAGTGCCTCCGTTGCTTGGGTTATCGACCGGGCAAGGCAAAGGTTTAGAGTGATCTCCGCGATAGTTTCGCGGGGTGCCGGCTGGGCGGGGAGAGCGCCGGCCGGCGCCGTATGGCGACGCGGGGCGAGCGTGGGAAGGGGGGCAGGCCCTGGGCCGGCCTAGCGGCGTTTGCGGGTGCGCGGAATATAGAGCGGCACGAACTCCGGCGCGGCCACGGCTTCGGGCGCAATCCCTATCACCTCCGGCGCGTCGGCCGGCGTGACCAGGCAGATGGCGCGTTTGTAAACCACGGTGGGCTGGATATCGTCGGGCCGCCGGCCGAGCAGCAGCACGAAATCGTCGGCGGCCAGCACCAGCCCGTGCAACCGGGCGCCGTTGGACAGGTGCACCACCACGGGGGACTCGCTGATGCTGTATGCGGCGAATTGCTGGGATTGCAGTTGCCGTCGGCTGGGTTGCCTGGGCCGGATTTCCTTCTTCTTCACAACGACTCCGGAAGAGCCCGCAAGGGTTCTGGCGGCTGATAACGGTCCGTTGGCCGGCAGCTCGGGATGCGGCACGGCCTGGGCGGCAGAGGAAACATCCGCTCTCGGTAACGGCGACCGGACTGGCCGCCTGGATTGCGTCGAGACCCGGCCCTGCGTGCGGGCCCCGGAATGTCGTGCAATGGCCGGCGGTTGGCGCTGCCAGAAGAGAAGGGGAATACTTCAGGGGTGAGAGTAACAAAGTTTTACAAGCGTTGACGGACGGCACGCCGTTCACCATATAGAGGCAATGCTCTACTAAATGTATTGCTTTTTTATTGCATATTGATGTAGGGGGAGGTGCCCGGCCAAGCGAGCGCACGCCAGGCCGACGCCGACAAGGCCAGGCGGGTATTGGGCTGGCGGGGATTTGCCAGCCTCTGCGAGAAGTAACCTGAAAATGATTTCAGGGGCAGAAGTGCCAGAAATACGCGGAAGCGCGCGTTTCGCGCTAGGGGAATCCCTGATAGAAGCGGGATTTACACCTCATGTAAGCGCGTTTATATTTCGTAACAAGAGCTGTTTGGCTCGAGCAGTCCTGGAAAGCCTACGAGCACCCCGCGCGTGGGCTTCTTTTTTGCCCGCGTCGATTACGTTCGCGCTCTGCGGCGCAGTGGCGGTCGGTCGAATAACCTGACCGGCCGTTCGGAATGCCGAGCCACATTTAACGCTACTTCACCGGCGAACGATTCCCTGAAATGCGGGGGAATCTGGCGCTATTTCCGTTTTGCTCTCCAGAACTGTTCGGTGATCGGCCCTTATTGGCCCTGGTCAGTTGCAACGGACGTCGTTCGCGGCCTCTCCTGCCCCATCTGTCAGCCCGTCCGGGCGTGCGGGCTGCGCGCTACGCGCCTTCGGGCCCGGGCGGCCAGGCCGGCGCCCAAGGCCCAGCGCAGTGCCGGCGCCAGCACGTGCATGCCGGCCAGCGCCGCTGAGCGACGGATCGAAGGTCCGTCCAGGTCGAGCTGGCGGCGCGCCCACGCCGGCAGCAGCGCGATCCCGGCGTCGGCCATGATGCTGACCGCCGGCTGCAGCAAGGGATTGGCCACCTGCATCTTCCTGACCAGCCGCACCACTTCGCGGGTGCGCTCGCTCGCCACCAGCGCCGGACGCATGGACTCCAGATAGGCGTCCACCTGGGCGCGCGAGCGCGGCACCTCGGCCGCGCCGAGCAACTGCGCGATGCGGGCCACCTCGGCGTAGTAGCGGTCCTGCT
>JABFVP010000249.1 GCA_013362725.1 Cupriavidus sp. | reverse complement strand
GGGCTGCCGCTGGCGGTGATCGCCGACGCCATGCGCAAGCTGCCCGACGGCCGCGCGCCGACCGTGGCGGACTGGCGCAAGCTGTCCGCCAGCTGGCGGGACGACCTCGACGAACGGATCCGCACGCTGACGCAATTGCGCGACCAGCTCGACGGGTGCATCGGCTGCGGCTGCCTGTCGCTGAAGGCGTGCCCGTTACGCAATCCGCATGACGCGCTGGCGGGCGAAGGGCCGGGGCCGCATTTTGCGGAGTGAGGCCGCGCGGCCGCAAACGTTGCGCCCTTACCTGAAGGTCTCCAGGTACGCCAGCAGATCGGTGATCTGCTGATCGTCGCCCAGACCCCAGAAGCGCATCTTGGTGCCCGGCACCACCTTGCCGGGCGAGCGGACGAAGGCGCGCAGCGTGTCGTGCGACCACACCACCTTCGACGCGCGCATCGCGTCCGAATACTGGAAATCCGTCGTGCTGCCGGCCGCGCGCCCGAAGATGCCGTTGAGCTGGGGACCAAAGCCCGCGCGCGCATTGCGACCGACGTGGTGGCACGAGGCGCAGCGCGTCGCAAACAAGGCCTTGCCGGCCTGGAGATCGGCGGCAGCGTGGCGGCGGTACGGCGCATGTGCAGCTTGGATGGGAAATACCTGGGGGAGGGTTGGCATGATACATCCAGCGCCGGCACGCGGCGGCCCGACCCGGGGTTACACCGCGTCACACTTGCAACACTTCGCGCGCCCCATATTACAGCCCGCCCCCCTACAGTGAGCCCATGTCCAACGCCCTTGGGAGGCAGCCATGAAACGAATCATCGCAATGGCGGTAGCAGGCGGTGCAATGCTGGTGGCCAGCGCTGTTGCTTACGCCGGTGTGAATATCGATATCGGCATCGGCGTGCCTGGCGTGGTGGTGGCGCAGCCGGCACCGGTCTACCGTCCGGCCCCGGTCTATACGCCGGCGCCGGTGTATGCGCCCGCACCGGTGGCCTATGCGCCGCGCCCGGTCGTGGTGGCGCCACGCCCGGTGGTGGTAGAGCCGGTGCCGGTGCGCTACGACAATGACCGCGGCTATCGTCGCGCCTACTACCGCGGGTATTACCGCGAAGGCTATCGCGATGGCTACCACGACTACCGCCGCGAATGGCGCGGGCGCGAGTGGGGGCACCGCCATGGCGACCACGATGACCACGGCCGCGGCGACGGCCGCCGCTGGGACTGAGCACCGCCACAACCACGCGGACGGGCGCGCGGCCACCGGCCCAAGCGTCCGCCTGCAAGGATTCGCCAGTCACGCTACCCTGTCGGCAATTTCCAATCCGGGCCGGGGCCATGGCCTCGCCCTCTCCATGCCCAGGAGCAGCCATGCCACAACCCCTGAAGATCGACTTCGTCTCCGACATCGCCTGCCCCTGGTGCGCCATCGGCCTGTCTTCGCTGCAGCTGGCGCTGGAGCGCGTGGGCGATGCGGTCGATGCCGAGATCGTGGTGCATCCGTTCGAGCTGAACCCCGGCATGCGACCGGAAGGCGAAGCCATCGTCGACTATCTCGGCCGCAAGTACGGCCGCACCCCGGCGCAGATCGCCGAGACCCAGGCGATGATCCGCGAACGCGGCGCCGCCGTGGGCTTTGCCTTTGGCCCCCGCACCCATGTCTACAACACCTTCGACGCCCACCGCCTGCTGCATTGGGCCGGGCTGGAAGGCAAGCAGCTGCCGCTGAAGCAGGCGCTGCTGCGCGCCTACCATGCGGAAGGCAAGGACCCGAGCAACCATGAGGTGCTGGTCGACGCGGCCCGGTCCGTCGGCCTCGATGCCGCCGCGGCACGCAAGGTGCTGGCGGGCGACGACTATGCCGACGCGGTGCGCGCGGAAATCGGCGAATACCAGCGCATGGGCATTCAGTCGGTGCCGTCGATCATCTTCAACGACCGCTACCTCGTCACCGGCGGCCAGCCGGTGGAGGCCTTCGAGCAGGCGATCCGCGAGATCGCTGCCGAGACACAGAAGGGACAAGGCTAGCCTCCTGCCTTGGCCGCCAATGCAAGTGGCCCGCCCGGTAACCCGGGCGGGCCACTATGCTTTCGGCGCCCTAATCGCTCAGCGCGCCGCGGGCTTCATCCCGACTGTGACCGCATCGACCGCGCGCGGCGTGCGCGTGGCCAGCCCCAGCACTACCTGCCACGCGAACGACACCGCGCCGGCGATAAACACCACGTCGCCGAAGGTGCGCACCCAGCGCAGCGTCTGCAACATGGGCTGCTGCATGAAGGCCTCGCTGCGCGCGTACCAGGTGCCATGCTCGACGCTGGCCAGGAACTGGATGATGCCGATCGGCAGCAGGCTGGTGCCGATCATCAGCACCAGGCCGAGGTTCAGGCCCCAGAACGCGGTCTTCATCAGCGCCGGGCTCAGGCGGTAGGCCGGACGCACGTAGCGCAGCACCAGCAGCGTGAAGCCCAGCGCCAGGAAGCCGTAAACGCCGAACAGCGCGGCATGGGCATGGACCGGCGTGGTGTTCTGGCCCTGGATGTAGTACAGCGCGATCGGCGGGTTGATCATGAAGCCGAACACGCCCGCGCCCAGCATGTTCCAGAACGCCACCGCGACAAAGCACATCAGCGGCCACTTCAGGTCGGCCATCCAGGGCGCGCGCCGCTTCAGGCTCCAGTTCTCCCAGGCTTCATGGCCCAGCACGATCAGCGGCACCACTTCCAGCGCGCTGAAGGCGGCGCCCACCGCCATCACCGGCGTGGTGGTGCCGGCAAAGTACAGGTGGTGGAAGGTGCCGGGAATCCCGCCCAGCATGAACAGCGACGCCGACGCCAGGCTGGCCGCGGTGGCCATCGGGCGCGACACCAGTCCCAGCGTGGAGAAGATGAAGGCCAGCGCCGTGGTGGCGAAGACCTCGAAGAAGCCCTCGACCCACAGGTGCACCACCCACCAGCGCCAGTACTCCATCACCGTCAGGCTGGTGCGTTCGCCATAGGCCAGGCCCGCGCCATAGAACAGGCCGATTGCCACCACCGACGAGGTCAGCAGCGCCAGCAGGTTGCGATCAGTGTCGCGCGCGCGCAGCGCCGGCAGGATGCCGCGCATCATCAGCACCAGCCAGATCACGATGCCGGCGAACTTGCCGATCTGCCACAGCCGGCCCAGGTCGACATACTCGTAGCCCTGGTGGCCGAGCCAGAAATTCAGGTGCGGCGGCAGCTTCTGCGCGATCGCCAGGTAGTTGCCGGTGAACGAGCCCACCACCACGACCACCAGCGCCCAGAACAGGACATCGACGCCCAGCCGCTGGAACTTCGGGTCCTTGCCGCCGTTGATCAGCGGCGCCAGGAACAGGCCCGCGGCGAGGAAGCCGGTGGCGATCCAGAACAGCGCGCTCTGGATATGCCAGGTGCGCACCAGCGCGTACGGGAACCACTGCGACACGTCGATGCCGTAGAACTTCTGGCCTTCGACGGTGTAGTGCGCGGTGAAGCCGCCCAGGAACACCTGGAACACGAACAGCGCCACCACCAGGAACAGGTACTTGCCCAGCGCGCGTTGCGACGGCGTCAGCGCCACCGACAGCAGCGGGTCGCGCGCCGGCGCCTGCGGCGGCGCTTCTTCCTTGCCGCGCAGGAAGGCCCACGCCCAAACCAGGAAGCCGACGCCGGCCAGCAGCACCACCACGCTGACCACCGACCACACCATGTTTTCGCTGGTGGGCTGGTTGCCGATCAGCGGCTCGTGCGGCCAGTTGTTGGTGTAGGTGGCCTCATGGCCCGGGCGCGCGGTCGATGCGGCCCACGCGGTCCAGAAGAAGAAGTGCGTCAGCTGCTGGCGTCGCTCGGCGCTCGGCAGCGTGTTCTCCTTCATCGCATAGTGCTCGCGCGTGGCGTGCAGCGCCGGCGCATCGGAGAAGAGCTGGTCGTAGGAGGCGGCGGTGTCGGCGATGGCCTGCGCGCGGCGCTTCGACACGGTCAGCACGTTGCTGTCCGCATCGGCGGCATTGCCGCGGTACTCGGTGCGCAATTGCTCGCGCAAGGCGGCCTGCGCCGGCGCGTCGAGCTGCGCGAAGGCGCGGCCGTGGCCCTCTTGCGCGGCCAGGTCCAGCCACGCGCTCAGTTCGCGGTGCAGCCAGTCGGCGGTCCAGTCCGGCGCCTGGTAGGCACCATGGCCCCAGATCGAGCCGAGCTGCATGCCGCCGACCGACTGCCATGCGGTCTGGCCGTCGAGGATGTCGTCGCCGCTGAACAGCGTGCGGCCCTCGGCCGTGACCACCTTGGCCGGAATGGGCGGGGCCTGCCGGTACACCTCGACACCGTAGTAGCCGAGCAGGGAGAAAGTGACCGCCAGCACGGCGATCAGCAGGAACCAGAGTTTGCGGTAGGGACCCATGATGCGAAGTCGTTGAGGGTGGTATCGGGCGGGCTCAGGCGTGCGCCGAGCAGCCGCAGCCGTTGGCCTGGGCCGGTGCCGGCGCGGTCGCGGCAGCGGTGGCCGCCGCGCCTTCGAACAGCACGTTGTTTTCCAGGTGGATGTGTTCCATCAGGTCTTCGCGCAGCGCGCGCAGGCCCAGGTAGAGCGCGCGCCAGGTATTGCAGGCCGCGCGCGGCAGCGTGATGTCGTCGGTCAGCTCGGCCAGCCGCTGCAGGGCCACGCCGTGGTCGTCATGCTCGGCGCGCATCACCGCGATCGGGCGGCTGGCGGCGGCGTGCAGGCCGCGCAGCAGCATCGGGAACAGCACCTGCTCTTCCTTCTGCATGTGCGATTCCAGCTCGCCCAGCATCTCGCTCAGGTGGTCGGCCAAGCCCAGCGGGCACTCCGCCCGTTCGCCGTGGACCTGTTCGACGCGCCGCGCCAGGCGGATCAGCTCGGGCAACTGCTCGCGATGGCGGGCGTGGAAGCGCACCAGGATATGCTCGATCAGCGCCGCGGGCGCGGCCGTGTTCCAGTCTTGCGCCGACGGATCGGCCTCGTCCTGCAGCGCGCGCAGCTGTGCGGCGATGGCGGCCCCGGCGGCGGCATCGAGCCCCTTGCGCTGCGCGGCGTCGCGCAGGCTCTGCTTGCCGCCGCAGCAGAAGTCCAGTCCGTGTTCGTGAAAGATGCGGGTGGCACCGGGAATCTGGCGGGCCAGCTGGCCCAGCGAATGATCTTGCAACGTCATGGCGGTTTCTCCGTGTGGAAGTGATGACCGCATGACTTACGCGAGCCGCGTGCCAGCTAAAAACCTCGTTGAATCAAGGTCTTGGAAAAGGCCGGGTACGAATTACCCTATACTTGCCTGGGTACGAATCACCCTTTACGGTTTTTTTCACCATGCTACCAAGCGCCATGTACCCCGACCTGCTGGCCGACCTCGTCATCGATCTGCCGCACGCGGTGCGCCTGCAGCGGCTGGTCAGCGCATTGCGCACGCATTTCCGCTGCGGCGCGGTGGCGCTGCTGCGGCTGGAGGAAGACCACCTGCGCCCGGTGGCGGTCGACGGCCTGGTGCGCGACGCGCTGGGCCGGCGCTTCGCGGTGGGCCTGCATCCACGCCTGGCCGCGATCCTGGCGCGCCGCGGCGTGACCTGCTTCCATCACGACAGCATGCTGCCCGACCCGTACGACGGCCTGATCGACGAGCATGTGGGCGAGCCACTGCCGGTGCATGACTGCATGGGCACCCGGCTGGAAGTGGATGGTCAGCCCTGGGGCGTGCTGACACTGGATGCACTCACGGTCGGCACCTTCGACGGAGCGGCCCAGGCCGAACTGCAGCGGCTGACGGTGATCGTGGAGGCCGCGGTCCGCACCACCCGGCTCGAGGGCGAGATCCGCGCGCTGCAGCTCGCGCGCGGCACGCCGGAGTCCGAGGAAGGCGCGGCCCCGCACGACATCGGCGCCGAGATCATCGGCCAGAGCGAGGCCATCGCCAACCTGCTGCATGAGCTGGAAGTGGTGGCCGACACCGATCTGCCGGTGCTGCTGCTGGGCGAGACCGGCGTGGGCAAGGAGCTGTTCGCGCACCGCCTGCACCGCCAGTCGCGCCGGCGCGCGCAGCCGCTGGTGCATGTCAACTGCGCCGCGCTGCCGGAGTCGCTGGCCGAGAGCGAGCTGTTCGGCCATGCGCGCGGCGCCTTTTCCGGCGCCACCGGCGAGCGCCCCGGGCGCTTCGAGGCCGCCGACGGCGGCACCCTGTTTCTCGACGAGGTGGGCGAGCTGCCGCTGGCGATCCAGGCCAAGCTGCTGCGCACGCTGCAGAACGGCGAGATCCAGCGGCTGGGTTCGGACCGCCCGCGCCGCGTCAACGTGCGCGTGATCGCCGCGACCAACCGCAACCTGCGCGAGCATGTGCGCGACGGCTCGTTCCGCGCCGACCTGTACCACCGCCTGTCGGTCTA
>JABFVP010000656.1 GCA_013362725.1 Cupriavidus sp. | reverse complement strand
TGTGGTCGTCGATGCTGTTGATGCCTCCAACGAAGGCGACATGGCTGTCGATCACGGCAAGCTTGCGGTGCAGCCGGCGCAGGTGGCGACGCGCCAGGCGGAAGCCGCGCAGGGCACGATAGACCCGCAGCCGCACGCCGCCCGCGCGCAGCCGCTCGGCCAGTCTGGCCGGCATGTCGCCAGCGCCGAAGCCGTCCACCGTCACGCGCACCGCGACCCCGCGCGCGGCGGCCCGGATCAGCGCGTCGGCGACAGCGCGGCCGACCTCGTCGTCGGCATAGATGTAGGTTTCCAGCATGACCTGGAACGCGGCCTGGTCGATCGCGGCGATCAGCGCCGGAAAGAAGTCCTGGCCGCCGTGCAACAGCCGAACGGTATTGCCGGTGGTGGGCTTGCCGCGGCGCCAGGCCCAGCGCAGCATGTGGTGACGATAGGTCGGCTCGCCGGTGGTGGCGGTGTCGTGCACCGGGGCGTCCTCGGCCTGGGCGGAGTGGGAGATCCGTGACATGCCGTGATTATCGGACAGTTTTGCGGCGTGCAAGGCGCCGCCTGCACCTTGGCGCGCCGAACTCTGCTATCGTCGATGCCGATGCGCTGCGCGCCGATACCCGCGCGCAGGCAGACTCCCGACGCCCCTACGGAAACCATGGTGAAGGTATTCGGCATTACCGGTTCGTCCGGCAGCGGCAAGACCACGCTGCTGGACCAGCTCATCCCCTGCTTCGTCGGCGCCGGCCTGCGCGTGGCCGGCGTCAAGCACACTCACCACGGCTTCGATCCCGACACGCCCGGCAAGGATTCGTGGCGCATGCGCGCGGCCGGCTGCGCCAACGTCGTGCTGGTCGGCGCGCGCCACCTGACGCTGATGCGCCATTACCCCGAGGCCGTGCCTTCGCCCGAGCTCGACGATGCGCTCGCGGTGCTGCCGCCCGACACCGACCTGGTGCTGGTGGAGGGGTACAAGCGCAGCGATTTTCCCAAGCTGGAGGTGTTCCGCCCCGCGCTGGGGCGTGCGCCGCTGTGGGACGAGGTGCCGGGCGTGGTGGCGGTCGCGAGCGATGACCCGGCCGCCGTCGCGGCCATGACCACGCTGCCGGTGCTGGACCTGAACGATGCGCAAGCGGTGTTCGCGTTTATCCGCGACTACCCGCTGGCCAGCCGCGACTGACCCGGGCCGCGCTCAGGCGGCCTGGTCCGTGGGCGCGTCCCGCTCCACCATCCCGCCCAGCGGATGGCCAAGTTCGGCCACCAGCGGCACGTGGTCGGAGCGTTGCGCCCAGTCGCGGCCGGTCAGCGCGTGGGCACGTTCGATCTCGTAGCCGCGCACATAGATGCGGTCGAGCTGCCACCACGGCATATGGCTGGGGAAGGTATGCAACCGCGCACCGCGCGCGTGCGAGGCCTCGACCGCGCCCAGCGTATTGCAGATCTGCGCGTCGAGCCGGTGGTTCCAGTCGTTGAAGTCGCCGGCGATCACCAGCGGCACGCCCGCCGGCACCACGTTCTGCACCCGTTCCACCAGCGCCTCGGCCTGGCGCGCTCGGCTGCGCGCGAACAGCCCGAAATGCACGCAGATCAGATGGGTCTCGACGCCGTGCACATCGGCCACCGCATGCAGCAGCCCGCGCTGCTCGAAGCGGTGGTCGGAAATATCGAGGTTCTCGGACATCAGGATCGGATGGCGCGACAGGATCGCGTTGCCGTGATGGCCGTAGTCGTAGACCGCATTGCGGCCGTAGACCGAATGCGGATAGGCGTCGGTGGCGAGGTAGTTGAGCTGGGTGTGTTCGGGGTCGAACAGCGCCGCGGCCACCAGGCGGTCGTTGCGGTCCTGCACTTCCTGCAGGAACACGATGTCCGCATCCATCGCGTGCAGGCCGGCACGCACGTTCTGGATGCGCGGGCGCCGCGCGATGCCGGTCACTCCCTTGTGGATGTTGTAGGTGACCACGCGCAGCTTCATGGCTGCCCTCCGATGGCCGCGCGGCGGCAGGCATCGCTTTCCTTCGCTGTGCCCGGCGCGCCGGCACCGCCCGCGCGCCACGCCAGTTGGCGGATGGCCTCGGCATTGCTGCCGGAAAAGCACTGCTGCGCCGCCTGCTGCCACGGCAGCCACTTGTATCGCAGGTGTTCGCGTGGCGCCAGCGTCACCGGCAGCGCCTCGGCCACGCGCAGGCCGAACCAGTGCTCGGTATTGCGCGTAACGCCTTCGGCGTAGCGGTGGCGCCACTGCGGGTAGATGTCGTACTGGATGGCATGGCCCCAGTCGGTCAGCTGGTGCTCGCCGGCGATGATGCCGGTTTCCTCTGCGACTTCACGCGCGGCGGTCAGCGCCAGGGGTTCTTCCAGGGTGTCGAGGCTGCCGGTGACGGACTGCCAGAACCCCGGGCGATCGGCGCGTTCCAGCAGCAAGACTTGAAGATCTGGCGTGTAAATCACCACCAGCACGGATTCCGGGATCTTGTATGACATGGGTCTGGGCCAAAGGACAAACCCAAGGATAGCGCAGGCGCGCGCGCTTGCCACGGGAAAGCGCCGCGGCACCCGTGCGCGGGCGCCGCAACTTCTGCACGGGTCAGGCGGCGCTGCGCGCGCCCTGCATGCCATGCGGGGCGAGGTAGGGTTCGGTGCTGCCGGGGCGCTGCCAGGTGTCGAACACCTGCGGCGATTCGCCATGGCCCCAGGCGGCGCGCAGCTGCTCCATCAGCGGCGCGAGCGCGTGGCGGTAGCGCCTGGAGGCGGCATGCGCGTGGGTGGCGAGGGCTTCGGCGCGCTGCCGTGCTTCGTCCTGCAGCCGCGTGCGCTGCTGCGCGATTTCCTTCTCGCGCTGGCCCAGCGTGTTGTACTTCTGGATCAGGAAGCGCTGGTAATCGCCGCCATCCATGCCCTGCGCGGCCTGCGCGTTGACCTGCTCGAAGCGCAGCACGATGCTGCCGGTTTCCTGCTCGATATGGGCAACCTCGGCGTCCAGCGCCTGCAGCGCCTCGTGCACGCGCTGGGCGTCGCGGCGCAGCGCCTGCACCTGCGCGGCCTCGTCCTCGAACACGCGCTGCGCATCGAGGTAGGCCTGCACCACCGGCTGCGGCGCCACCACCAGCAGCGGATCGGCGCCGTCGGCACGCTGGCCGGCAAGCAGGGCATCATCGGCCAGGCGCAGGTTGCCCAGCTCGTCCAGCCAGCGCCCCCGCGTCATCACCACGCCGACGGTGTCCAGCGCCAGCCGGCGCAGGGCTTCGGCGCGCTGCATCTCGACCGGCTCGGCCGCCGCCTGGGGCGACGCCGCCTGCACCGCATGGGCGATATCCGGCACGCAGGCGGCCACGGTGGTCGCTACCGATTCGGACATGGCCTGCGCCGCGCGCCGCTGGGCCCGGCGCAGCTCGAATCGGGCCAGCAGCATCATGATCAGCCCGGCCGCCAGCCAGGTCAGGATGGTCTCCTGGTGGGCCAGCAGGAACTGGCGGATCAGTTCGGTATCCAGGTTCAGGTTCACGAATTTCCTCCCGAGTGCCGGGAACCTTCATGACAGGGCTCCTCGGCAAATTGCGTGTCAAAGGAAGGAGACCGGCACGCCGCCGGCTTCGTTCCGACCGGTAACAAATCGAAACCAATGCGCCGGGCCGCCGATGTTGCGCAAAAAGCAAAAAAGCCGCGCAATCGCGCGGCTTTTCTTGCAGATCATGCGACCTGGAACCGGTCAGGCGTTGGGCTTGGGCTCGGCGGTACGCAGGCGGATATGCAGCTCGCGCAGCTGCTTCTCGTCGACCGAGCTCGGCGCCTGCGTCAGCAGGTCCTGGGCGCGCTGGGTCTTGGGGAAGGCGATCACGTCGCGGATCGAGTCGGCGCCGGCCATCATCGTGACGATGCGGTCCAGGCCGAAAGCCAGGCCGCCGTGCGGCGGCGCGCCGTACTGCAGCGCGTCGAGCAGATAGCCGAACTTGGCGCGCGCTTCCTCGTCGTTGATCTTGAGCGCGCGGAACACCTTGCTCTGGATGTCCGAACGGAAGATCCGCACCGAGCCGCCGCCCATTTCCCAGCCGTTCAGCACCATGTCGTAAGCCTTGGCCAGGCACTTGCCCGGGTCGGTCTCGAGGTATTCCAGGTGCTCGTCCTTGGGGCTGGTGAACGGGTGGTGCATCGCCACCCAGCGCGCGTCTTCCTCGTCGTACTCGAACATCGGGAAGTCCACCACCCACAGCGGCTTCCACGCGTCCTCGAACAGGCCGCTGGCCTTGCCGAAGTCCGAATGGCCGATCTTCAGGCGCAGCGCGCCGATCGAGTCGTTGACCACCTTGGCCTTGTCGGCGCCGAAGAAGATGATGTCGCCGTCCTGGGCGCCGGTGCGCTTCAGGATCTCGGCAATGGCGGCGTCGTGCAGGTTCTTGACGATCGGCGACTGCAGCCCGTCGCGGCCCTTGGCGACTTCGTTGACCTTGATCCAGGCCAGGCCCTTGGCGCCGTAGATGCCGACGAACTGGGTGTAGGCATCGATCTCGCCGCGCGAGATGGCGCCGCCGCCCGGCACGCGCAGGCCGACCACGCGGCCGTTGTCGCTGTTGGCCGGGCCCGAGAACACCTTGAAGTCGACGTCCTTCATTACCTCGGTCAGCTCGGTGAATTCCAGCTTGACGCGCAGGTCAGGCTTGTCCGAGCCGAAACGCGCCATGGCCTCGCGGAACTCCATCACCGGGAATTTGGCGTCGAGGTCTACGTCGATGGCGTTCTTGAATACCGTGCGCATCATGTCCTCGAACAGGTCGCGGATCTCCTGCTCGGTCAGGAACGAGGTCTCGCAGTCGATCTGCGTGAATTCAGGCTGGCGGTCGGCGCGCAGGTCTTCGTCGCGGAAGCACTTGGTGATCTGGTAGTAGCGGTCGAAGCCCGACACCATCAGCATCTGCTTGAAGATCTGCGGCGATTGCGGCAGCGCGAAGAAGTGGCCCGGGTTCACCCGCGACGGCACCAGGTAGTCGCGCGCGCCTTCGGGCGTGCTCTTGCCCAGCATCGGCGTCTCGATGTCGATGAAGCCCTGCGCGTCGAGGAACTTGCGCACTTCCATCGCCACCTTGTAGCGCAGGCGCAGGTTGTACTGCATCTGCGGGCGGCGCAGGTCGAGCACGCGGTGCGTCAGGCGCGTGGTTTCCGACAGGTTGTCGTCGTCGAGCTGGAACGGCGGCGTGACCGACGGGTTCAGCACGGTCAGCTCGTGGCACAGCACCTCGATCTTGCCCGAGGTCAGGTTGGCGTTCTCGGTGCCGGCCGGGCGCGGGCGCACCTTGCCGGTGATGCGGATGCAGAACTCGTTGCGGATCTCTTCCGCGGCCTTGAACATCTCGGGGCGATCCGGGTCGCACACCACCTGCACCAGGCCCTCGCGGTCGCGCAGGTCGATGAAGATCACGCCGCCATGGTCGCGGCGGCGCTGGACCCAGCCGGTCAGGGCCACTTCCTGGCCCGAGAATTGTTCGGTCACCAGACCGCAGTAGTGAGTACGCATGGAGGACATAAGGAGATTCCCGGTAAAACGCGGCTGCCCGATTGCATCGCGCAGCCCGTGATCAGTTTGGAGGCTCAAGGATCGGTCGTCTCGACCGGTTCCTCGCTGCTGGCCCTGCCGGCCGGATTGGCGGAAACCGCCGGGCGGGGCGCGCTGCCGTTCTTGCGCGGCAATTCCGCCGGTGCCACCACGCCCATCGAGACGATGTACTTGAGCGCGGCGTCGACGGTCATGTCGAGTTCGATGGTGTCGGCCTTGGGCATCATCAGGAAGAAGCCCGAGGTCGGATTGGGGGTGGTCGGCACGTAGACGCTGACGTATTCGCCCTGCAGGTGGTTCTGCACGTCGCCGCCCGGGCGCCCGGTCAGGAAGGCGATGGTCCACGAGCCCTCGCGCGGGTACTGCACCAGCAGCGCCTTGCGGAAGGCATTGCCCGACGACGACAGCAGCGTGTCCGAGACCTGCTTGACGCTGGTGTAGATCGGGCCCACCACCGGGATATGGCCCAGCAGCGCTTCCCACCAGCGCACCAGCCGCTGGCCGATGAAGTTATGCGCCAGCAGCCCGACCAGCAGGATGAACAGCAGCGTCAGGATCGCGCCCAGGCCGGTCACGCGCTTGCCGAACATCAGCCGGTCCGGCCGCCACGCTTCCGGCAGGAGCGCCAGGCTCTGGTCCATCGTGCCGATGATCAGGCTCAGCACCCACAGCGTGATGCCCAGCGGCACCAGCACCAGCAGCCCGGTCAGGAACCAGGTCTTGAGGGCGGAAGTCTTCTTGGCTACCACTTGGCGGGTCCGGCTCAGTGGCAGGCGCAGGCGCTGCCGCAACCGCCGGCGGCCGGCGCCGCGCTCGCCGCAGCCGTGCCGCCCGACGACGATTCGGCC
>JABFVP010000125.1 GCA_013362725.1 Cupriavidus sp. | reverse complement strand
ACCAGCCGCTGGCCTGGCAGCGGCTGGACGCGGCGCTGGCGGCCGCTGCCTGATCCTCCGACCATGCCATGCCGAATCGCCTGACTCCTGTCATCGCCTCCGCCCTGCTGCTCGCGGCGCTGCCCGCCACCGCCACGGTCTCCGTCATCGACGACGCTGGCCAGACCGTGACTTTGGCGCAGCCGGCGCGCCGCGTGGTCTCGCTGGCGCCGCACGTTACCGAGATGCTGTTCGCCGCGGGCGCAGGCGACCGCATCGTCGGCACCGTCAACTACAGCGACTACCCGCCGCAGGCGCGCGCGATCGCGCGCGTCGGCGACAACAAGGCGCTGGACCTGGAGCGCATTGCCGCGCTCAAGCCCGACCTGATCGTGGTGTGGCGCCACGGCAATGCGCAGAAGCAGGCCGACCGCTTGCGCGCGCTCGGCATCCCGCTGTTCTACAGCGAGCCGCGCCGGCTGGCGGCGATCCCGGACAACATCGAGAAGCTCGGCACGCTGGTGGGCACCGAGGCCACCGCGCGGCGCGCCGCCGACGGCTTCCGCCAGCAGGTGGAAACGCTGCGCAAAACCTATGCGGCGCGTGCGCCGGTGACGGTGTTCTACCAGGTCTGGCAGCAGCCGCTGATGACGCTCAACGGCCAGCATCTGGTCAGCGACATGCTTGCGCTATGCGGCGGCCGCAACCTGTTCGCGGCCGAGGCGCCGCTGGTGCCGACCGTATCGGTCGAAGCGGTGATCGCGGGCAATCCTGAAGCGATGGTGACGGCGGGCATGGGCGCCACGCGCTCGGACCAGCCGCTGCCGGATTTCGAGATGTGGCGGCGCTGGAAGCAAGTCACGGCGGTGGCGCGCAACAACCTGTTCGTGATCGACGGCGACCTGATCAACCGTGCCGGCCCGCGTGTGGTGCAGGGCGCGGCGCAGATCTGCAAGGACCTCGACACCGCGCGCAGCCGACGGCCTGCGCGCTGATCAGCCGGCGCGGTTCCACCAGCCCAGCCGCCCCCCGCCCTGCCCCAGCCGCAAGCCGCAGGTAGCGCCAAAGCCCAGCTCCCAGTTGACCGTGCTCGACAGCGGCACGCCCAGCCAGTGCGCCGCCAGCATGCGCATCGGCCCGGCATGGCCGACCACCCAGAGACATTGCGCGCGCTCGCCGGCCAGTGTCGCGGCCCAGCCAACCACCCGCGCCATCGCCTGCGCCGGCGATTCGCCGCCATGCGGACGCGCATGCAGCAGGTCGGCCGCCCACTGGTCGAGCGCGCCGCGGTCGATCGCATCCCAGGCCACGCCCTCCCAGCTGCCGAAGTCGATTTCGCGCAGCGCAGGTTCGGTGTCGATGTCCGGCAGGCCGCCGGGCCATGCCTGGCCCAGCGCCTGCGCCGTGCCCCGCGCGCGCGCCAGCGGGCTGGCCACGATCCGATCCGGTGCCGGCAGGCCGGCAACGATGCGCGCGGCAGGCGGCGTCAGCGGAGCCAGCAGCGGCAGGTCGAGGCAGCCATAGCAGGTACCCGCGGGCACCTGCGGCTGCGCGTGGCGGATCAGGACCACGTCCATGCCGCGGCCAGCAGGTAGAGCAGGATTTCGGCGCATTGCTGGGCCATGCCCAGGCAGTCGCCGGTATAGCCGCCGATGCGGCGCACGAAGTAACGGCCGAGCAGCAGGCGCAACACCAGCAACGCCGCCACCGCAGCGGCGCCGAACCCCGGCGACACCAGCCACAGCGGCACCAGCCCGCACAGCAGCGCGAACGCCAGGCCAGCACCGGCCAGCTTCTGCGCCACCGGCTTGGCCTTGCCCTCGGGGCGCACGTAGGTCAGCGTGGCAAGATAGCTGACCGCCATCGCGCGGCTGGCGGCATGCGCGGCGACCAGCACGGCGAGCAGCACCGCGCTGCCGCCGCGCCCGGCGATTGCCACCAGCAGCTGCCACTTCAGCAGCAACGCCACCACCAGCGCGATCGCGCCGAACGCGCCGATGCGCGAATCGTGCATGATGCGCAGCACGTCGTCGCGCTGCCATGCACCGCCGAAGGCATCGACGCAATCGGCCAGCCCGTCTTCATGGAAGGCGCCGGTCAGCAGCAGCGTCGCGGCCATGCCCAGCAGCACGGCCACGCCCGGCGGCCACCACAGCATCGCACCCCAGGTGAGCAGCGCGCCGATGCCGCCCACCAGCAGCCCGACCAGCGGGAAGTAGCGTGCGGCGGCGTGCAGGTAATGCGGCTCGAAGCCGACCCAGCGCGCCAGCCAGTCCGGCAGCGGCACGCGCGTGAAGTAGCCCAGCGCCGTCAGGAAATAGCGCAGTTCACAGGCCACGCCAGCGCGGCTGCGTGGTCCGGCCGGTTCGGGAATGGGCACCGGGTCGGTCGGCGCGCTCATGGCGATGCGGTGCTGACGCCGGCGCCGCTGAAGGTCGCCATCTCGTTCAGGAACGCCGCCGCCGAGGCCAGCAGCGGCCACGCCAGCGCGCAGCCGGTGCCTTCGCCCAGGCGCAGGTCCAGCGCCAGCAGCGGCGCGGCGTCGAACTGCGCCAGCAGCGCACGGTGGCCACGCTCGTGCGAGCAGTGCGTGAATACGCAGTACGGCAGCACGTTGGGGTCCAGCCGCTGCGCCACCAGCAGCGCGGCCGTGGCGATAAAGCCGTCGACCAGGATCACCATGCGGCTGGCCGCGGCGGCCAGGAAGGCGCCGGCCATCATCGCGATCTCGAAGCCGCCGAAGGTGGCCAGCACGTCCAGCGGCGCCTGCGCCTCGGCATGCCGCGCCAGCGCGCCGGCCAGCACCTCGCGCTTGCGCGCCAGGCCGGCGTCGTCCAGCCCGGTGCCGCGCCCGATGCAGTCCTCCAGCGGCAGGCCGGTCAGCCGCTGCATCAGGCACGCCGCGGCCGAGGTGTTGGCGATGCCCATCTCGCCGAAGCCGATCACGTTGCAGCCCTGCTGCGCATGGCGCAGCACGCGCGCCATGCCGGCGGTCATCGCCGCGGCGGCCTGCTCCGGCGTCATCGCCGGCTCGTTGGCGAAATTGCGGGTGCCGTCGGCGATGCGGCAGTTGACCAGCCCAGGCGCCGCCGGCAGCGGCACGCGCACGCCCGCGTCGACGATCTCCAGCGCAATGCCGTGCTGGCGCGAGAACACGTTGATGGCCGCGCCGCCGGCCAGGAAGTTCTGCACCATCTGCGCCGTGACCTCGGCCGGATAGGCGCTGACACCGGCGTCGGCGATGCCATGGTCGGCGGCGAACACGATCACCGTCGGGCGCCGCAGCAGCGGCCGCGCGCTGCCCTGGATCAGGCCCAGCTGCAGGGCCAGCGCTTCAAGCCGGCCAAGCGCGCCGAGCGGCTTGGTCTTGTCGTCGATGGCGGCCTGCAGCACGGGGCGCAGCGCATCGTCGAGCGGAGGGATTTCGGGAAACTGCATGATGCCTGGATCGGATACTCAGAAAAAAAGGGCTACATTTCCACGCCGCGCTGGGCCTTGATGCCCTGCTGGAACGCGTGCTTGACCGGGGTCATGTCGGTGACGGTATCGGCCGCCTCCACCAGCGCCGGCGGCGCGCCGCGGCCCGTGATGACCACATGCTGCATCGGCGGGCGCGCGCGCAGGTCGGCGATGACCTGCTCCACCTCAAGATAGTGCAGCTTGAGCGCGATGTTGAGCTCGTCGAGCAGCACCAGGCCGATGCCGGGGTCGCGCAGCATGGCGCGCGCTACCTCCCACGCGGCCTGCGCCTTGGCCACGGCGCGGGCGCGGTCCTGGGTTTCCCAGGTATAGCCCTCGCCCATTACATGGAAGGCGCATTGGTCGGGAAAGCGGCGCAGGAACATCTCTTCGCCGGTGGGCTGCGCGCCCTTGATGAACTGGACCACGCCGGTGCGCATGCCGTGGCCGAGCGCGCGCACCACCATGCCGAAGCCGGAGCTGGACTTGCCCTTGCCGTTGCCGGTGGTGATGACGATCACGCCGCGCTCGTCCTGCGCGGCGGCGATCTTCGCGTCGACGACTTCCTTCTTGCGCACCATGCGCGCCTTGTGGCGGGCATCGCGGTCGGGGTCCTGTGCGGCGGGGTTGTGGTTTTCAGTCATGGTGTGAATTCAGGGTGGTCGGGCGCGCGCCATCGGGAATCAGCGCGGTATGCGCGCCGTCGCTGACGCTGACGATCGCGGTACGCAGCGCGCGCGAGCAGTGTTCGGGGGTCAGCACCTGCGCGGCGGGGCCGTGCAGCGCGGTGCCGTCTTCGGCCATCAGCAGGGCATGGGTGGCGTAGCGCAGCGCCAGCGTCAGGTCGTGCAGGATCACCACGATGGCGTGGCGCCCGGCGCGGGCCAGGTCGGCCAGTTGCTCGAGCACCAGGATCTGGTGGCGCAGGTCCAGGTGCGAGACCGGCTCGTCGAGCAACAGCAGCGGCGCCTGCTGCGCCAGCGCCGCGGCCAGCGACACGCGCTGGCGCTCGCCGCCGGACAGCGTCAGCACATCGCGCGCGGCCAGCGCCTCGATATCCATGGCGCGGATCACGTCGTGCACGATGCGGTCATCCTCGCGCCCGCTCCAGCCCCAGCCGGACAGGTGCGGATGGCGGCCCACGCGCACCGCGTCGAGCACCGGCATCGCGAAGGAGTCGTGCACGGCTTGCGGCAGATAGGCGCGCTGGCGCGCCAGCTGCGCGGGGTCGACCAGCGCCGGCGCGGTGCCGTCGATCTCGACGCTGCCGCCGTCGGCGTGGCGCAATCCGGCCAGCACCGTCATCAGCGTGGACTTGCCGGCACCATTGGGGCCAGCGATGCACCACAGCTCGCCGGGTCCGATGGCCAGGCTCAGGCGCTCCACCAGCACGCGCTGGCTGGTGCGCAGGCGCACGTCGCGCAGCGTCAGCCGCGGACAGGACGCGAGCGGAACGGACCAGTGAGGGCCTGCGCTCATCGCGGCCTCCGCAACAGCAAGTACAGGAAGGTCGGCACGCCCAGCAGCCCGGTGATCACCCCTACCGGCAACTGCGCCGGCGCCACCACGGTGCGCGCGATCAGGTCGGCCGCCATCAGCAGCGCGCCGCCCAGCAGCGTCGCGGCCGGCAGCAGCAGGCGCTGGTCGTTGCCCCAGGCGAGCCGCACCAGGTGCGGCACCACCAGCCCGACAAAGCCGATCGAGCCGGCGGTGGTGATGGCCGCGGCAATGCACAGCGATGCCAGCATGAAGGTCGCCAGCCGCACACGGCCGACGCGCACGCCCAGCGCCTGCGCCACGGTCTCGCCCAGCAGCATCACGTTGAGCGCGCGCGCCATCGGCATGGCCAGCAGCAGCGCGGCCACCAGCATGGCGAGCGCGCCGCCGTAGCTGGCGGTGCCGCCCAGGTCGCCGGTGAGCCAGAACAGCATGCCGCGCAGGCGCGACTCCGGCGCGACGGAGAGGATCAGCGTAATCACCGCGCCCCAGCCGGCGGCCAGGATCACGCCGGTCAGCAGCAGCCGCGCGCCGGCTTCGCGATGGCCGCCCTGCACCTGCGGGTGCAGCAGGTCGCGCCGCGCCAGCGAAGCCACCAGCACCATCGCCAGCAAGGCGCCGAGCGCGGCGGCGGCCTGCACGCCCCACCAAGGCGCCAGCGCCAGCATTGCCAGCAGCGCGGCGGTGGAGGCGCCGCCCGATACGCCCAGCACATAGGGCTCGGCCAGCGGGTTGCGCAGCAGCACCTGCATCAGCGCGCCGGACAGGGCCAGCAGCCCGCCGCAGGCAAAGGCCGCGGCCGCGCGCGGCAGGCGCAGTTCATGCACGATGGCGGCGGCGGTGCCGGTGTCGGCGCCGCTGATCGCAAGCCACAGCTGGCGCGCGTCGAGCGAAACGCTGCCAAGCGCCAGTGACAACGCAAACGCCAGCAGCGCGGCGAGCGTCAGCATCAGCCAGATCGCCACGGCGCGCCGGAACTCAGACATGGCGCGCCCGCGCGCTCATCGCTGGCGCCAGCCCAGCGTGATGAAGCCCGCGCGCCCCTGCGTGTTGTAGGGGTAGGCGAGCTGGTAGTCCTTGTCGAACAGGTTTTCGACGCGGGCGGCGATGAACCATTGCTTGTCGATGTTGTAGCGGGCGTTGAGGTTGACGATACCGTATCCGCCCAGCCGGCGCGAGCCGGCGTCCATGCGCGACGACGACAGCAGCCATTCGCCGCCGAAGCGCCAGTTGCCGACATTGCGGCCCACGTCCAGCGCGGCATGGCGGCGCGCGCGCCGCAGCAGCTGGGTGTTGGTCTGCTCGTCGACCGGGTTCTGGAACGTCACGCTGGCGCCGAGGTCGGTGCCGTAGACACTGGCGCGCCACGAGGCCTCGATGCCCTGCACCTTGGCCTGGTTGACGTTCTGCGCCAGGAACATGCCGTTGGGCTGCAGTGCCGACACGCTCTGGTCGATCG
>JABFVP010000001.1 GCA_013362725.1 Cupriavidus sp. | reverse complement strand
CCGGTGGCATGGGACACCGCCAGCCGCGCCGGACACCGCCCGCTGCCGCACCAGGCCGGCCACGACACGCTGTGCATGCTGGCCTATACCTCCGGCACCACCGGCAATCCCAAGGGCTGCATGCATACCCACGGCACGCTGATGACCGCGGCCGCCGGCTCGGTGATCTGGCGCGGCGGCTCGGCCGAATCGGTGGTGCTGGCGGTGGCGCCGATGTTCCACCTGCTGGGCATGCAGAACTGCATGAACTCGCCGCTCTACCTGGGCGCGACGGTGGTGCTGATGCCGCGCTGGGACCGCGCGCTGGCGGCGGACCTGATCGAGCGCTACCGCGTCTCGGTGTGGGGCGCGCCGCCGGCGATGATGGTCGACTTTTTCTCCCAGCCCGGCATCGACGCGCGCGACCTGTCCAGCCTGGCCTACGTCGGCGGCGGCGGCGCGGCCATGCCGGAAGCGGTGGCCAACATGCTGCAGCAGCGCTTCGGTCTGCCCTACGTCGAGGCCTACGGCATGACCGAGACCGCGGCCTTCATCCTGTCGAACCCGCGCAACCAGCCCAAGCGCGAATGCCTGGGCATCGCCACCTTCGGCGTCGACGCGCGCGTGATCGACCCCGAGACGCTGCGCGAGCTGCCGCACGGCGAGACCGGCGAGATTGTGGTCCACGGCGGCCAGGTGATGCAGGGCTACTGGCACAACGAGGACGCCAACGCCGCCACCTTCATCGAGCTCGACGGCAAGCGCTTCCTGCGCACTGGCGACCTGGGCTTCATGGACGCGGAAGGCTACTTCTTCATGCGAGACCGCCTCAAGCGCATGATCAACGCGTCCGGCTACAAGGTCTGGCCGGCCGAGGTGGAGAACATGCTGTACGGCCACCCGGCCATTCACGAGGCCTGCGTGATCGCGGCGCGCGACGAGCGCCGCGGCGAAACCGTCAAGGCGGTGGTGGCGCTGCGCCCCGGCGCCCGCGGCACGGCCGAGGCCGAACCCGAACGCATCATGGCCTGGTGCCGCGAGCATATGGCGGCGTACAAGGTGCCGCGCATCGTCGACGTGGTCGAGGCGCTGCCCAAGTCGGCCACCGGCAAGATCCTGTGGCGCGCGCTGCAGGAGCGCGAGATGCAGGCGGACCAACCGGGCACCTGAGAGCAGCCGTGATGCCTACCCCGAGCAGCAAAGAGAGAGACACCATGCAACAGAGCAGACGCAACTGGCTGGCGCAGGCCGGCACCCTGGCCGGCGCGGCCATCCTTGGCAACGCGGGGCAGGTTTTCGCCCAGCAGCCGTACCCCGCCAAACCGATCCGGCTGATCGTGCCATACCCGGCCGGCGGCGGCACCGATACCGTGGGGCGGCTGATCGGCCAGCGCCTGGCCGACAGCCTGGGGCAGCCGGTGGTGGTGGAAAACAAGCCCGGCGCCAGCGGCATGCTGGGCAACGACACCGTCGCCAAGGCGCCGGCCGACGGCTACACCCTGCTGCTGGCGATCACCGCGCTGATCCAGTCGCCGTCGCTGTACAAGCGCACCCCGTACGACGTCGCCAAAGACTTCACCCCGGTGTCGCTGATCGCCAAGTCGTCCGACCTGTTCGTGGTGCCCAACCGCGTGCCGGCCAGCACCATGCGCGAGTTCCTGGCGCTGGCCAAGGCCGGCAAGCTCAGCTATGGCTCGTACGGCAACGGCACTTCGTCGCACCTGCACGGCGAACTGCTGCGGCAGCAGGCCGGCATCGAGATCGCGCATATCCCGTACAAGGGCGCGGCGCCGCTGATGAGCGACCTGCTCGGCGGCCAGGTCGACAGCGCCTTCGTCGACGTGACCTCGGCCAACCCCTATCTCAACAGCGGCAAGTTCAAGATCCTTGGCATCACCGGGACCCAGCGCTACAAGGCGCTGCCCAATGTGCCGACCTTCTCCGAACTGGGCCTGGCCGGGTTCGAGCCCAATGGCTGGTTCGGGCTGTTCCTGCCGGGCAACGCGCCCAAAGACGTGACGGCAAAGCTGGCGGCCGAGACCGCGCGCATCGTGCGGCTGCCCGAAGTGACGGCAAAGCTGGCTGGCATGGGGTTGCAGCCGGTCGGCTCGACGCCGCAGGAACTGGCCGCCGTGGTCGCCGGCGACACGCCCAAGTGGGCAAAGATCGTGCGCGACGCCAACATCCAGCTGGACTGACAGCCATGGAAACCATCCGTTTTGCCGTCGAGGACGGCGTCGCCACGCTGACGCTGGACGCGCCGGCGCGCAAGAATGCGCTGTCGCTGCCGATGCGCGAGGAAATCGGCGAAGTGATTCGCCGGATCCGGGACGACGACAGCGTACGCGCCCTGATCCTGACCGCGGCCGGCACCGATTTCTCGTCGGGCGGCGACATCAGCTCGATGCAGGTCGAGATCAGCGCCGAGCAGGGCCGCCGGCGCCTGCGCAAGCTCCACGGCTGGCTGGAACACCTGATCCAGCTCGACGTGCCGGTCATTGCCGCGGTCGACGGCGCCGCCTATGGCGCCGGGTTCAGCCTGGCGCTGACGGCCGACATCATCCTGGCCACGCCGCGCGCGCGCTTCGGGCTGCCGTTCCTGCGCATGGGTCTGGTGCCCGACTGTGGCGTGCTCTACACGTTGCCGCGCATGATCGGGTTGCAGCGGGCCAAGGCGCTGATGTTCTCGATGCGCGAGCTCGATGCCCAGGCGGCGCAAGACCTTGGCATCGTCATGGAAATCGTGCCGGCCGACGGCCTGCAGGCGCGCGCCCGGGCGCTTGCGCAAGCGTTCACCGAGGCCTCGCCGGTGGCGGTCAGCCTGACCAAGCAGGCGCTCAATGCGTCGCTGGGCCAGGACCTGGGCACCATGCTGGCGATGGAGGCGGATGCGCAGGGCATCGCCTTCTCCACCGGCTACCGCCGCGAGGCCGCCGATCGCTTCATGGCCAAACAGCCGTTGCGCTACCGCTGGCCTGACTGAAAGGACAGGGCGAGTCTTGCTGCTCCGCAGCATCGGCCACCCCTGTTCTTCGCCCCTATTTATATAGGCAGGTTTCCCGCATGGTCCGAAGCCTGCCGCTTCATTGTTCACGTTTACCCTGATACCGGTACGACTTATGGGATCCCAAGACCAGAACGCGGCGCCCGCCGCACGCCAGACCCCCTGGATGAACGAAGAGCTGGAGATGTTCCAGGACACGGTGCGGCGCTTCGTCGAGCGCGAACTCGCGCCCAACGAGGCGCGCTGGGCCGAACAAGGCTACATCGACCGCGACATGTGGCGCCGCGCCGGCCAGATCGGGCTGCTGTGCGCCAGCATCCCCGAGGAATACGGCGGCGGCGGCGGCACCTTCGCGCACGAGGCCATCATCACCCAGGAGATGTCGCGCGCGGTCTGCACCAGCCTGGGCAACAACGTGCACAGCGGCATCGTGGCGCACTACCTGCTGCGCTACGGCACCGAGGCGCAGAAGCGGAAATGGCTGCCGCAGATGGCCAGCGGCGAACTGGTGGCCGCCATCGCCATGTCGGAACCCGGCGCCGGTTCCGACCTCAAAGCGATACGCACCCGCGCGCTGCGGGAACAGACCTCGGACGGAGACTGCTATCGCATCAACGGCGCCAAGACTTTCATCACCAACGGCTACCACGCCGACCTGATCTGCGTCGTCGCCAAGACCGATCCGGAAGCCGGCTCGCGCGGCGTGTCGCTGGTCATGGTGGAAACCCGCGACCTGCCGGGCTTCCGTCGCGGCCGCATCCTGGAAAAGATCGGGCAGAAGGGCCAGGACACCGCCGAGCTGTTCTTCGACGACGTGCTGGTGCCGTGCGACAACCTGCTCGGCACGCAGGAGGGGCAGGGCTTTTACCAGCTGATGCAGCAGCTGCCGCAGGAGCGCATGATCATTGCGCTGGGCGCGGTCGCCACCATGCAGCGCGCGATCGAGCTGACCACCGACTACGTGCGCCAGCGCAAGGTGTTCGGACAGCCGCTCGGCGACCTGCAGAACACCCGTTTCAAGCTGGCCGAATGCAAGACCGTGGCGACCATCGCCGCGACCTTCGTCGATGACTGCATGCAGCGCCTGATGGACGGCCAGCTCGACGCGGCGACCGCGGCGATGGCCAAATGGTGGTGTACCCAACAGAACTGCCAGGTCATCGACGAGTGCCTGCAGTTGCACGGCGGCTATGGCTACATGCTGGAATACCCGATCGCGCGCATGTACGCGAACGCACGCGTCAGCAAGATCTTCGGCGGCTCCAACGAGATCATGAAGGAGCTGGTCGCGCGCACGCTGTGAGCTGCCAGCGCGGGCGCAAAGCGCTATCAGCACTGTCCATGTGCTAGTGCGCGCATGACGCAAAACGTCTGAGACCATGCGAAAAATGAAAGCCGGCACCTGTGCCGGCTTTCGTGCTTATGGTTACAAAACCGGCTGTGCACGGATGGCGGGAAAGGTGTAAGGTGTGTCACAAGCATGGTCAATGGCCCGTCGCGCGCGGGGGCGAAGCCGAGGGGAATCAGCCGAAAGCTGACAGCGAAATCCGGCAGCAATACAGCGGGAAATGCAGCAGCGAAACACCCGTTGCATCGATGCAAGATTCGTCAACTCGGACTCCACCATCGCCGTTATTTGACTATGATGAAGTAAAGACTTCGCAACATGACAGGTCGCCAGGCCGGGGTGGTGTACCGCGAACGTTGCGCGAAGCCTTGGGGGTAGCACTACCTACGCCTCGGACGTGAACTCTGACGGGAGTGAGGTATGGACATTTTTGGCCATTACGCTACGCGGTTCGAAGCTCGCAAGGAAGAGGAATACAGCATCCAGGAATACCTGGAGATCTGCAAGAAGGATCCGACTGCCTACGCGACCGCTGCCGAACGCATGCTCGCCGCGATCGGTCAGCCTGAGCTGGTGGATACCCACCACGATCCCAGGCTGTCCCGCCTGTTCTTCAACAAGGTCATTCGCATCTATCCGGCCTTCCGCGACTTCTACGGCATGGAGGACACGATCGAGCAGATCGTCTCGTTCTTCAAGCACGCGGCGCAGGGCCTGGAAGAGCGCAAGCAGATCCTGTATCTGCTCGGGCCTCCCGGCGGCGGCAAGTCCTCGCTCGCGGAGAAGCTGAAGGCGTTGATGGAACAGATTCCCATCTACGCGCTGAAGGGTTCGCCCATTCACGAGTCGCCCCTGGGCCTGTTCTCTCCCGAAGAAGACGGCAAGATCCTGGAAGAGGACTACGGCATCCCGCTGCGCTATCTGAACACCATTGCGTCCCCTTGGGCAGTCAAGCGCTTGCACGAGTTCAACGGCGACATCACCAGGTTCAAGGTGGTGAAGCTGCGCCCGTCGGTGCTGTCGCAGATCGCGATCTCGAAGACCGAGCCGGGCGACGAGAACAACCAGGACATCTCGTCGCTGGTGGGCAAGGTCGACATCCGCAAGCTCGAGGACTTCCCGCAGGACGACCCGGACGCGTACTCGTATTCCGGCGGCCTGTGCCTGGCCAACCGCGGCCTGCTCGAGTTCGTCGAAATGTTCAAGGCGCCGATCAAGGTGCTGCACCCGCTGCTGACCGCGACCCAGGAGGGCAACTACAAGGGCACCGAAGGCTTCGGCGCGATCCCGTTCGACGGCGTCATCCTGGCGCACTCGAACGAGGCCGAGTGGCAGACCTTCAAGGCGGACAAGAACAACGAGGCCTTCCTCGACCGGATCTATATCGTCAAGGTGCCGTACTGCCTGCGCGTGTCCGACGAGGTCAAGATCTACGACAAGCTGTTGCGCAGCAGTTCGCTGTCGGCCGCTCCGTGCGCGCCCAACACGCTGAAAATGATGGCGCAGTTCGCGGTGCTCACGCGCATCAAGGAGCCCGAGAATTCGAACATCTTCTCGAAGATGCGCGTCTACGACGGCGAGAGCCTGAAGGACGTGGATCCGAAGGCGAAGTCGTACCAGGAATACCGCGACTACGCCGGCATCGACGAGGGCATGAACGGCCTGTCGACGCGCTTTGCGTTCAAGGTCCTGTCCAAGGTCTTCAACTTCGACAACACCGAAGTGGCGGCCAACCCGGTGCACCTGCTGTACGTGCTCGAGCAGCAGATCGAGCGCGAGCAGTTCCCGCCCGAGCAGGAAGCCAAGCTGCTGTCGTATATCAAGGAGTACCTGACCACGCCGTTCGTGGAGTTCATCGGCAAGGAGATCCAGACCGCTTACCTTGAATCGTATTCTGAGTACGGGCAGAACATCTTCGACCGCTATGTGGTGTTCGCCGACCTGTGGATCCAGGACCAGGAGTACCGCGATCCCAACACCGGCGAAATCCTCGACCGCAACGCGCTGAACGACGAGCTGGAGAAAGTGGAAAAACCTGCGGGTATCTCGAACCCGAAGGATTTC
>JABFVP010000247.1 GCA_013362725.1 Cupriavidus sp. | reverse complement strand
GCGCGCGGCCTGTACGTCGCCTGGTGACGGCGGCGCCTGGCGCGCCGGCGCCGGGCCGAAGCCCCACAGGTCGACCAGCGGACCCGTGCTCGGGTCATAGGCGCCGCCGCTGTCGCGTGCCACCTGCAACGCGGCTTGCAGCTCCGCGAAGCAGTCTGCCGGCAAGGCGTGCCAGCTGCCCGCCGGCGCACGGTTGAACCGGCTCAGGTCGGATTCCGCGTCCCAGTTGCTCATCTGCGCGATCACGCGCGCGAGCACGGCCCGGATGCCGGCGCCGATGGCATCGACAGCGCCGGCATCCGCATCCGCCGGCAGCAGCGCCGCCACGGCCCATCTCGTGCCCATGGTGGGCCCGCGCCAGCGCTGCAGGCGGGCATCAGCGGGAGGCGGAGCAGGGGGCGCGTTTAGCGCAACGGGTACCAGAACGCGGTTCACATCCGGCAACCGGCTTATTGCGGCAGCACTTCCACCGTCACCGCATAGACGGCGCGGCGCGACCTGGCCTGCTTGAAGGTGGTCTTGTCGTCCTTGACCTCGGCTTCCATCCAGTACATGCCCGCGGCCGGCCACTTGACGCTGAACTTGCCGTCGGCGTCGGTGGTGGCGCTGAATTCCTGCAGCTGGTCGCGGTAGCGGATGCCGCGCGGCACCACCGCCACCTTCAGGTTGCTGGCGGGCTTGCCGTCGAGCAGCAGGCGGAAGCTGGCGGTGTCGCCGGCGACCAGGTCGTTCGGGTGCGTGATCGGCGCCAGCTCCAGGCCGCGGCCGACGGTGCGCAGGCCCTTGTCGCTGGGCTTGCCGGCGGTGACGAAGGATTCGATGCGGCCCTCGGCCTGAGTGACCTGCAGGTCCTGCGCGTTGGCCGGGACTTCCCTGGCGAAGTTCTCGGCGCTGCCGCGCCAGCGCTTGGCCTGGCCGTCGACCTTGTAGCTGGCGAACAGGCCGTTGTTGACCACCGCCACGCGATACGTGCCCGGCTGGGTCAGGTGCAGGTCGAAGGTGCTGCGGTACTTGCCGGTGGCTGCGTTCTGCGCCTTGACCGCGCTGCCGTCGGGGGCGGTCACCTGCAGGTTGTCGAGCCGCATCGGCACGTGCTCGAAATAGAACAGGTCGTTGGAGACCGCGGCGTCGACGGTCACCCACGGATCGCTGCCGGACAGCACGGTGGCCGACGGCAGCAGCCACTGGCGATGCGCGTGCGCGGCCAGCGGCGCGAGCGCGGCCAGCGCCAGCACGGCGGCGCGCAGGGCCAGGCGGGAAGATGCGGCGGACATCAGGGAAGGTTTCATGGTCGGGCTCCGGGAAGGTTAAGGCTTCAGGTCGACGGTGACGCCGCCGAGTTCGTGTTCGCCCTTGGCGCGGGCGCTCTGTGCCGATTGCGGCGGCCACGTGAACGGCACGCGCAGCAGCTCGCGCCCGCCCACTTCACGCGCGGCCTCCACCACCAGCTGGTAGTTGCCGGCGGGCAGCTTGCCCAGCGGCGCCTTGCCGTCGCTGAAGCTGACGCTGTGCTCGCCGGGCGCGCGCGTGGCGCCGGAGATGCCGTCGGCCGGCATGTGCAGGTCGCGGCCGGCCTTGCGCCACCACTGGCGCATGTCCTTGAGCCACTTGGTGCCCTCGCCGTCCTTGAGCTTGC
The DNA here is from genome assembly GCA_013362725.1 of Cupriavidus sp. Taxonomy (GTDB): domain Bacteria; phylum Pseudomonadota; class Gammaproteobacteria; order Burkholderiales; family Burkholderiaceae; genus Cupriavidus. The sequence goes on along the minus strand of JABFVP010000247.1, from coordinate 4,762 downwards.
CGTCGTACCAGACCGCCAGGGTCTGCACCGGGCTCTGGTCGGCGCGCTCGACCCACATTGCCACGTAGGGCCGGTGGTACTCGGCCACGGTCAGGCGCGGAATGTCGACCTTGACGTTCAGGTCCGCGGCCAGCGCTGGGCCGGCCAGCGGTACGGCGGCGATGCCGGTCAGGGAGACGGAGAGCAGTCGGCGCATATCGGAGAAACCTCGTCAGTGAGATGCAGGAAGAAGATCGGCGCGAGCGCGACCGATCAGTGGATAAACAGGATCGCCAGCAGCACCGGCACCACCAGCCCCAGCCCCACCAGCGGCCAGGTCGCGACGCGCCCGCCCGCATGCAGCTTGAGCAGAAACAGGCCGGTCACGCAGAACACCAGGCACGCCAGCGCGAACGCGTCGAGGAACAGGCTCCACGCCGCGCCGGTGTGGCGGCCCTTGTGCAGGTCATTCAGGTACGAGACCGCCCCGCGCGAGGTGTTCTCGTATTGCGTCTCGCCGCTGTCGAGCGCGATGCTGACCCAGGCGTCGCCGCCAGGGCGTGGCAGCGCCACGTAGATTTCGTCGGCGGACCATTCCGCCTCGCGCCCGCTCGCGTCGATATCCAGCGCCTGCGCCAGCCAGTCGGCCAGCACCGCCGGCACCGGCGCCCTGGTCTCGCTCGCCTGGGCGGCCACCGCCGGGGCCGCGGCCCGGACCTTGTCGAGCACGCGCGTGGGCAGCGTGGCGTGCCGGGTCTGCACGGCGGGGCTAGCCTCGATCTGGCCGGCGTGGTTCAGGGTGAAGCCGGTGACCGCGAACAGCAGCATCCCGACCAGGCAGATCGCGGAACTGATCCAGTGCCACTGATGGAGATGCTTGAGCCAGAAGGCACGGCGCTGCTGGCCGGCGGCCGGCTGGGTGTCGATCATTGCGGTAGGTGGGCAGGCGCGTTCTGGTCTGAGCACGCCCGGTCTTGCCTGATACGGGTAGCTGGAGCGCCTCGCGAACGCTCACATGGCGTCAGGATGTGCCATAGTCGGCACAAGGAGGTGCGGAAGAGAGAAGGATAATCGTTCGCATTTGAAAGCACAAACGGTCGGCGGTCAGGACGGATTACAGTGCGTTACAACGTCAAGCCGGGCGCCAACCCGCACTCAGAACACCGCCGCCACCGCCCAGCCCGCCACGCCGCTGACCACCACCACCAGCCACGGCGGCAGCTTCCAGCGCATCAGCGCCACCAGTGCCAGCGCCACCAGCACGATGTCCAGCGGCTCCTGCACCGCGCTGGTCCACACCGGATGCCACAGCGCCGCCAGCAGCAGCCCGACCACGCCGGCGTTGATGCCGGCCAGCGCCGCCTGGGCGCGCTGGTTGCGGCGCAGGCTTTCCCAGAATGGCAGCGCGCCGAGCACCAGCAGAGCGCCGGGCAGGAAGATGGCCAGCGTGCACAGCAGTCCGCCGGCCACGCCGGCGGGCCGGTTCTGCATGGCCGCGCCCAGGAAGGCGGCGAACGTAAACAGCGGCCCGGGCATCGCCTGCGCCGCGCCGTAGCCGGCCAGGAAGGCTTCCTTGCCGACCCAGCCGGGCGTCACCACGGCCGCATCCAGCAACGGCAGCACCACGTGCCCGCCGCCGAACACCAGTGCGCCGGCGCGGTAGAAGGCATCGAACACGCGCACGGCCGGGTCGGCGGCCCCCTGCGCCAGCAGCGGCAGGCCGGCCAGCAGCGCGGCAAACAGCGCCAGCGCCAGCACGCCGCCGCGATGCGTCACCGGCAGGCGTAGCGGTTCATGCGCGCCGCCCAGCGCCGGCCGCAACATGGCCATGCCGGCCACCGCGGCGGCGGCCATCAGCGCCACCTGCGCCCACGGCCCCGGCCACGCCAGCACGGTGCCGGCGGCCACCAGCATGATGGCGATGCGCACCGGGCCGACGCACAGCGTCCGCGCCATGCCCCATACGGCCTGCGCCACCACCGCCACCGCCACCAGCTTCAGCCCGTGCAGCACGCCCGGCGCCGCGGCCATGCCGTAGTGGGTCACCCCCAGCGCGAACCCGATCATGGCCAGCGCCGATGGCAGCGTAAAGCCCAGCCATGCCGCCAGCGCGCCGCCATAGCCGGCGCGCGCCAGCCCCAGCGCGATGCCGGTCTGGCTGCTGGCCGGTCCGGGCAGGCACTGGCACAGCGCGACCACGTCGGCATAGGCCGCCTCGCTGACCCAGCCGCGCCGGCGCACCAGTTCCTCGCGGAAATACGCCAGGTGGGCCACCGGGCCGCCGAACGAAGTCAGGCCCAGCCGCAGGAAGGTCAGGAACACGGCCAGCGGGCCGTCGCGGCCGCGGGTGTCGGAAGGACTGGGCAAGGAAGCCATGGGACGGGGCGTGCGGAAGACAGCGCAGATTCTGACCGATTTTGCCGGCGCCGGGTCGTCAAGAGAAGGCGAAAGCACGTGCCCGCGCCGAAGGGCGCAAGCGAAGCGCTGCATAGCGCACAAGGTCGAGCCGCCCTTTTGAAATCAATCAACCACAACGCCGGTGTGGCATAGCTACCTCAATCAAGTTACGTCCGTTTTGCGCCGTTATGCCGCTGACGCATGCGCCGTTGGCCCTTGTCCCCCAGCAGGCGGTCACGCGCGCCCACCGGCGTGGCACGGCGATGCGCATCACCGACGAAAAGCGTAAAGCGCGAAGAAGATGGAGGAGTGGAAGCGATGCTGCACAACCTGAGCCTGAAGAAAAAACTGCTGTTGCCGCTGGTGCTGAGCTGGGTCTGCCTGCTCGGCATCACGCTGTGGAACGCGTGGCACATCCGCACGCTGCGCATGGAGGAGCGCCGGCTCGACCTGGCCCACGTCACCGACACCGCGGTCTCGGTGGTGGCCGAGTACGAGGCCCTGGCCAAGGCCGGCAAGCTGCCCGACGAGGAAGCCAAGCAGCAGGCGATCGAGCGCGTGCGCGCGATGCGCTTCGGCGCTGACGGCTATTTCACGCTGATGCGCTCCGACACCGTGGTGCTGATGCACCCGTTCAAGCCGGAGATGAACGGCAAGGCGATGGAAGGCATGAAGGACCCGAACGGGGTCTACCTGTTCCGCGACATCGCCGCGATCGGCAAGGGCCCGGGCAAGGGCTTCATCGAATATCTGTGGCCAAAGCCGGGCGCGCAGGCGCCGCAGCCGAAGCTTAGCTACGTGGCCAACTTCCGCCCCTGGGACTGGAACTTCATCGCCGGGCTGTACCTGGACGACATCGAGGCCGCGTTCCGCGAGGAGCTGTGGAAGGCGCTGGGCTTGCTGCTGGCGGTCGGCGCGCTGATGTCGCTGGTGATGGTGCGGGTCGCGGCCAGCCTGCAGCGCCAGCTGGGCGGCGAGCCGGCCACCACCGCGCTGATCGCCGGGCGCATTGCCGAAGGCGACCTGGCCGGCCGGGTCGAGCTGCGCGCCGGCGACGAGCACAGCGTGCTCCATGCCATGCATCGCATGCAGGCGCGCCTGACCGGCGCCATCGGCAGCATCCGCGGCTCGGCCGATTCGATTGCCGGGGCGGCCAAGCAGATTGCCGCGGGCAATGCCGACCTGTCGCGCCGTAGCGAGGAGCAGGCCGCGTCGCTGCAGGAAACCGCCGCCAGCATGGAGCAGCTCACCAGCACCGTGCGCCAGAGCGCCGAGAACGCGCGCCAGGCCAGCCACCTGGCCGAAGGCGCGTCTGACATCGCGGTGCGCGGCGGCGCCATCGTCAGCCAGGTGGTCGACACCATGGGCGAGATCAAGAGCGCCTCGGGCAAGGTGGTCGACATCATCGGCGTGATCGAGGGCATCGCCTTCCAGACCAATATCCTGGCGCTCAACGCGGCGGTCGAGGCGGCCCGCGCCGGCGACCAGGGCCGCGGCTTCGCGGTGGTGGCCGGCGAGGTGCGCACGCTGGCGCAGCGCAGCGCCACCGCGGCCAAGGAGATCAAGGCGCTGATCGGCAACTCGGCCCAGCGCGTGGAAGACGGCGCGGTGCTGGTCGAGAACGCCGGCAAGGCGATGGACGAGATCGTCGACGCGGTCAAGCGCGTGACCGACCTGATGGGCGAAATGCGCGCCGCCACCGAGGAGCAGACCGGCGGCATCGAGCAGGTCAACCAGGCGGTGTCGCAGATGGACCAGATGGCGCAGCAGAACGCCGCGCTGGTGGAACAGGCGGCGGCCGCCGCTGCGTCGCTGGAAGACCAGGCCGACGCGCTGCACCGCGCCGTGGGCCAGTTCCGCCTGGCGGCCTGAACGAGGCCGCCCCGGGGCGCTTGCGCCATCCGCCTGCCACGCCCTGCGTGTATGATGAAGCGAAGCCGGCCGCACAGGCGGCCGGCTCAGTGCATCAGACCGTTGCCGCAGACCACTGACAGGAGCGCACCATGATGGCATTCATTGGCACCGTGTTCGTTGGCCTTATCGTCGGCCTGATCGCCCGGGCGATAAAGCCCGGCGACGACAAGATGGGATGGATCATGACCATCATCCTGGGCGTGCTGGGCTCGGTGGTCGCAGGCTACGTCGGGCGGGCACTGGGCTGGTACCAGCCGGGCGAGCCCGCCGGCTGGATCGCCTCGGTGGTCGGCGCGATCGTGCTGCTGGTGATCTACGGCATGGTGCGCCGCAGGGGCTGACTGGCGCGGCGCACGGCGGCAGCGTCGTGCGCGTCGGCCAGCTTTGGCGTATCCGGGGCACGCGCGGGACCCTCAGCGGTGGCCGGTGCAGGCGACAGCCTGGACTCGGCCTCTTCCGCGGGCAGCGGCGC
>JABFVP010000085.1 GCA_013362725.1 Cupriavidus sp. | reverse complement strand
GACCACGGTGATCTTCCAGCTCAAGGACACCTCGCCCGCGAAAGAGACTGCGCAGGTCTGGTACACCGTGCGCAAGAAGATCGGCGACATCCAGCAGACCCTGCCGGCCGGCGTGCGCGGGCCGTTCTTCAACGACGAGTTCGGCGACGTCTACGGCACCATCTACGCGCTCTCGGCCGATGGCTTCAATTACAAGGAGCTGCGCGAATATGCCGACCTGGTGCGCCAGGAACTGCTGCGCGTGCCGTCGGTGGCCAAGGTCTCGCTGATCGGGCTGCAGGACGAGAAGGTCTACATCGAGTTCAACCAGGCGCGCTTTGCCCAGCTGGGGCTGGACATCAACGCCATTGCCGACCAGATCTCGCAGCAGAACAACCTGACCGGCAGCGGCGTGCTGGTGACCCCGAGCGACAACCTGCAGGTGCGCCTGTCGGGCCAGTTCGCCAGCGTGTCAGACCTGGAGAACCTGGTGCTGCGCGGGCCCAACGGCATCGCCAATATCCGCCTGGGCGACATCGCCCACGTCTACCGCGGCTATGTCGATCCCACCCAGCAGCGCATGCGCTTCAACGGCAAGGACGTGATCGGGCTGGGCATCTCGATGCAGAAGGGCGGCGACATCATCGAGCTCGGCAAGAACCTGCGCAGCGCCTTCGAGCGGCTGCGCGGGCAGCTGCCGGTGGGCATCGAGATGGACCAGGTGCAGGACCAGCCCAAGGCGGTGCAGCGCTCGGTCGGCGAGTTCGTGCGGGTGCTGATCGAGGCGGTGGTGATCGTGCTGGCGGTCAGCTTTGTCTCGCTCGGCCTGCACACGCGGCCGCTGCGGCTCGACGTGCGCCCCGGCCTGGTGGTGGCGCTGACCATCCCGCTGGTGCTGGCGGTGACGTTCCTGTTCATGAACATCTTCGGCATCGGCCTGCACAAGATCTCGCTGGGCGCGCTGATCGTGGCGCTGGGCTTGCTGGTCGACGACGCCATCATCGCGGTCGAGATGATGGTGCGCAAGCTGGAAGAGGGCTTCTCCAAGATGGAGGCCGCCACCTTCGCCTATACCTCGACCGCGATGCCGATGCTGACCGGCACGCTGATCACCGCGGCCGGCTTCCTGCCGGTGGGGCTGGCCCGCTCGACGGTGGGCGAGTATACCTTCGCCATCTTCGCCGTGACGGCGCTGGCGCTGGTGCTGTCGTGGCTGGCGGCGGTCTACTTCACGCCCTACCTGGGCTACCTGCTGCTGAAGACCCGCGGCGCGGGCGCGGGAGAGGCCCACGAGGTCTTCGACACGCCGTTCTACGCGCGCTTCCGCCGGCTGGTGGACTGGTGCGTCACCTGGCGCAAGCTGGTGATCGCGATCACGCTGGTGGCGTTCGCACTCGGCATCTACGCCTTCAAGTTCGTCGAAAAGCAGTTCTTCCCGGATTCCAGCCGCCCCGAGTTGATGGTGGAGCTGTGGATGCCGGAGGGCACCAGCTTTGCGCAGATGGAGACCGAAGCCAAACGCTTCGAGCAACGGATCGGCAAGGACCGCGACGTCGCCAGCCTGACCACCTTCGTCGGCACCGGCGCGCCGCGTTTCTACCTGCCGCTGGACCAGATCTTCCCGCAGACCAACGTGGCGCAGGTGATCGTGATGCCGGCCAGCACCGAAGTGCGCGACGCGCTGCGCCGCCGCGTCATCCAGCTGCTCGATGCCGAGTTCCCGTACCTGCGCGGACGCGTCAAGCTGCTGCCCAACGGGCCGCCGGTGGCCTATCCGGTGCAGTTCCGCGTGATCGGCCCGGACGCCGCCGCGGTGCGCCGGCTGGCCGACCAGGTCATGGCCGAGATGCGCGCCAACCCCAACACCGTCGGCGTCAACGACAACTGGAACGAGAACGTCAAGATGCTGCGCCTGGAGATCGACCAGGACAAGGCGCGTGCGCTGGGGGTGACCACCCAGGCTATCGCCCGCGTCACGCAGACGGTGCTGAGCGGCGTGCCGGTGGGGCAGTACCGCGACGGCGACAAGCTGATCGACATCCTGATGCGCACGCCGCGCAATGAGCGCGACGCGATCTCGGACTTGAACAACATGCTGGTGCCGACCAATACCGGGCGCGTGGTGCCGCTGACGCAGGTGGCGCGCGTGGCGCTGCGCTCGGAGCCCGGCGTGGTCTGGCGCGAGAACCGCGACTTCGGCGTGACCGTGCAGGCCGACGTGGTCGACGGCATCCAGGGCCCGACCGTCACCGCGCAGATCAACCCGAAGCTTGACGCATTGCGCGCGCAATTGCCGCCCGGCTACCGCATCGCCGTGGCCGGCGCGGAAGAAGAAAGCGGCAAGGCCGGCGCCTCGATCGCGGCGCAGCTGCCGCTGTGCATCTTCATCATCTTCACGCTGCTGATGCTGCAGCTCCACAGCTTCTCGCGCGCGGCCATGGTGTTCCTGACCGGCCCGCTCGGACTGATCGGCGCCGCCGCCACGTTGTTGCTGCTGCGTGCGCCGATGGGTTTCGTGGCGCAGTTGGGCATCACCGCGCTGCTGGGCATGATCATCCGCAACTCGGTGATCCTGGTCGACCAGATCGAGCAGGACATCCGCGCCGGCGTGCCGCAATGGACCGCCATCGTCGAAGCCGCGGTGCGCCGCTTCCGTCCGATCATCCTGACCGCCGCCGCGGCCGTGCTGGCGATGATCCCGCTGTCGCGCTCGATGTTCTGGGGACCGATGGCGGTGGCCATCATGGGCGGGCTGATCATCGCCACGGTGCTGACGCTGCTGTTCCTGCCGGCGCTGTACGCGGCATGGTTCCGCGTGCGGCGGCCCGAAGACGGACCGGGCGCCCTGGCCGTGTGACGGCCGGCGCCAGGATCCTGCGCTACGGTACCAGGCCTGCGCCTAGTTGCAGATTGTGCCGGGTACGGGCTTGCCCGAGGCGGTCAGTCCCTGGCAGGCATCGCCGCTGGCCAGGCTGGTGTCCGACGCCGACGCAGGCGACAGCCTCAGCTTGCCGGCCACGGTGCAGCAGCCGCGCGGCGGTGGCGGGTGAGGGCTGCGTTTGACCGTGGTGCCGGTTATCGTGGCCGGGGCGCTGGGGGTTATCGAAGTGGTCGGCACCGGGGTCACCTCCGCCGCCGGCGTGGCAGCTGCTGCGGCAGCACCGGCCTTTGGCGGTCCGCCTGCTTCGGCGGACTCGTCCACTTCAGGATAGACGCATTGCCCCTGGTGGCAGATCCGCTCACCTTTGCACTGCATGTCGTACTGGCATCCGGCGGCGTATGCGAACGATGTCCAGCCAGCGGCCATCGACGCTGCCAACAGCAAGGCAGGGAATTTCATATGCCCTCCGATCAGGGCTGAGGTGATGATGACGGACACCGCCTGCGCAGTGCGCACGGCGGCTCCGACATCTTCAGCATAGATCGCCGCAAGGGTCCGCGAAAGGCGGTGCCACTCAGGTGTTCTACCACCTGCGGCAGGCGCCGCGGAACGCGCGCGTCATCGCTTCGACACGCAGACGAAAGTCGCGTGGCCGATCGAAGCTTGAGATGGGGAAGGTTGTCAGCCCGCCACTTGGAAGGCGGGTGGTGCGAGGGAGGGGACTCGAACCCCTACACCATTGCTGGCGTCAGGACCTAAACCTGGTGCGTCTACCAATTTCGCCACCCTCGCGGTCCTTGCGGCGCTGCCCGGGCGGGCGGCCGCGATGCTCGTTGCAGGACACGAAAGCAAAAAAGGCGGCTGGAAGTGCCCGCCTTTGCCGTCTTCTTGCCGGATCTGCCGCCGGCAGCCCGCAGTGCAACGAGGTTGCGGATTGTAGCGCAAGGCGCGGGGGGAATCCAGCCCCGTGGCGACTGCGCGCCCCGAAGGGCCCGTGCGGCTATATTGTCTGCTTTGCAAACCTTCCCTGCCCATGATTGCCGTTCCGACCCCGACCCCGCTGCGCTGGCGCCTGCTGTTCTGGGCCTGCGCCGCCGCCGTGCTGGCGCTGTCGCTGATGCCGCCGACGCAGCCGCTGCCGACCACCGGCTGGGACAAGGCCAACCACGCGCTCGGGTTTGCGGTGCTGGGCATGCTGGGCGCGCGCGCCTACGCCGCGCGCGGCTGGCCGCTGTGGCTGGGCCTGGTTGCGTATGGCGGCGTGATCGAGCTGCTGCAGGGGCAGACCGGCTACCGCGAGGCCGACTGGCTCGACCTGCTCGCCGACACGGTCGGCGTGGCCGCGGCCATGGCGCTGGACTGGCTGGTGCGCCGGCTCAGCGCTCCTCGGCTTCGAGCGTGAAGCCGGCGCCGTCATCCTGTCCGAGCAGGTCGACCAGCACCGGCATGGCCTGCTGCAGCGACTCCTGCAGCCGCCACGGCGGATTGACGATGAACATGCCGCTGCCGTGCAGGCCCAGCCCGCCCTCGACCGGGCGCTTGACCGTCAGGGTCACATGCAGCCAGCTCTTGAGCGGCAGGCCCTGCAGCTGCACCGGCAACTGCAGCGCTTCGCGCCGCTGCACCTGCGGGTACCAGACCGCGTAGACCCCGGTGGCAAAACGCTCCAGCCCGTCGCGCACGGTCTGCACGGTGCGCGCGTAGTCCTGCTTGTCTTCGTACGACGGATCGACCAGCACCAGCGCGCGCCGCGGCGGCGGGGGCAGGATCGCCTTGATGCCGCCGAAGCCGTCGCCGTCGTACAGCATCACGCGGCGCCCGGCGCCGCGGAAGTTGTCGCGCAGCACCTGGATCTCGGTGCTGTGCAGCTCGAACAGCCGCAAGCGGTCGTGCTCGCGCAGCATCTGCCACGCCAGCCAGGGCGAGCCCGGGTAGTGGCGCAGGTTGCCGTCCGGGTTGAGCATGCGCACCTGGTCCAGGTATTCGTCCAGCATCGGCGGCAGCTGCGTGCCGCTTGCGGCGGCACGCCACAGCGGCGCGATGCCGGTCTCGAACTCGGCCTTCTTCTGCGCATAGGCGTGGTCCAGCGCATAGAGGCCGGCCCCGGCATGGGTGTCGATGTACCAGAACGCCTTGTCCTTCTGCATCAGGTGCTCCAGCAGTTGCACCACGACGGCGTGCTTGAGGACATCGGCGTGATTGCCGGCATGGAAGGCGTGACGATAGCTGAGCATGTGGGGCAGGGCGCCCTGGCGGCGCAAGATCTAGGGCAGACGGCGGCGTCCGCGGGAAGGCCGCTATGCTACCATCCGCCGCGAGTCGCCCCTCCTACGCCCCTGGCGCTGCGCCGGGGCATTCTGCTTTCGAGTTTCCTGTCCCATGCCGCGCGCACTCGAGCCCGCCGAGCCGATCCTGTCGGCCCAGGGCACCCCTTATTCGCCCCGCTACGACGATGTCTACCACAGCACCGAAGGCGGGCTGGCACAGGCCGCGCACGTCTTCCTCGGCGGCAATGGCTTGCCGGGCGCGTGGGCCGGCAAGCGGCAGTTCGTCATCTTCGAGACCGGCTTCGGGCAGGGGCTGAATTTCCTGGCCACCTGGCAGGCGTGGCGCGACGATCCGCAGCGCTGCGGCACGCTGCATTTCGTCTCCATCGAAAAACATCCATTCACGCGTGAGGGGCTGGCGCAACTGCATGCCAGCCTGGACGGGCTGCAGCCGCTGGCGCAGGCGCTGCAGGCGCAATGGCCGCTGGCATTGCCTGGCCTGCATCGGCTCGCGTTCGACCAGGGCCGCGTGGTGCTGACGCTGGCGCTGGGCGATGCCGAAGCGATGCTGCCGCGGCTGGCCGCTGGTGCCGATGCCTTCTACCTGGATGGCTTCTCGCCGGCGCGCAATGCCGACATGTGGTCGGCGCCGGTGTTCCGCGGCCTGGCGCGGCTGGCGCGTCCCGGCGCCACGCTGGCGACATATACCGCCGCGGGCTTTGTGCGGCGCGGGCTGAAGGAGGTCGGCTTCGAGGTCGACAAGGCGCCCGGCTTTGGCGGCAAGCGCGACATGACGGTCGCGCGCTTTCGCCCACAATGGAAATCGCGTCGCCACGCGCCGCCGTTGCCGGGGCAATGGGCCGAGCGCCATGCCATCGTGATCGGCGCCGGACTGGCGGGCTGCGCCGTGACCGAGCGCCTGGCCGCGCGCGGCTGGCGCGTGACCCTGTTCGATGCCCACGAAGGTCCGGCGCGCCAGACCTCTGCGCATCGTGCTGCCGCCATGCATGCGCATGTGTCGGCCGACGACAGCCTGCTGTCGCGGTTGTCGCGTGCCGGCAACCAGTACGCGCTGCGCGCCTGGGAGGCGCTGGCCGAAGCCGGGCATCCGGTCGGCTGGCACGGCTGCGGCGTGCTGCAGATCGGCGCGGACGAGGCTGAAGCCGAGGCCCAGCGCGCCGCGCTGGACGCCATGGGCTTGCCGCACGATTTTGTGCGCTGGATGAGCGCCGCCGAGGCGGCCGCGGCGCACCACGCCGGCGTGCCCCGCGGCGGCCTGTGGT
>JABFVP010000041.1 GCA_013362725.1 Cupriavidus sp. | reverse complement strand
GCGCGGCGGCGTGCGCGGCGCGTGCACCGTGTTCCTGGCCTTGCAGCGCCTGCAGGGCTGCCTGCATGGCCGCGATGCCGTCCGCCAACGCTTGTGCCGATTCCACGCCCGCTTGCCGCAACGCTTCCTCGCGCTGGATGGTGATGCGCTCGGCGTCGCGCCGGATGCCGGCCGCCTCGGTCTTCAGCAGCTCTTCCACGCGGCGGTACAGCTCGGTGCGGAACAGCCGTTCCAGGATGGCCTGCCGCGCCTGCGAGCTGGCGGTCAGCAGTTCGCGAAAGCGTCCCTGCGGCAGCACGATGACCTGGCGGAATTGCGCGCTGTCGAAACCCAGCAGGTCGCGCACCGCATCGGTGACCTTGACCGGCTGGCTGGCCTTGCTAACCCAGCCGTTGCCGTCGTGCAGGTCCAGTTGCGCCCTGGCGGGTTCCGTCACCCAGCCCTCGCCGCGCTGCTTGGGCCGCTCCTGCACGGGCGAGCGCACCACGCGCCAGCGCTGCGCGCCCAGGCTGAACGCCAGCGTCACCTCGGTGCGCAAGCCCGCGGCCGCATTGGCGCTGCGCATCGCCTGCGCGCTGCGCTCGCCGCCGGAGGTATCGCCGTACAGCGCAAAGCAGATGGCATCGAGCAGCGTGGTCTTGCCAGCGCCGGTGGGGCCATGGATCAGCACGAAGGCCTGCTCGCCCAGCCGCGTGAAATCGATGGCCTCGGTCGCGGCAAAGGGGCCGAACGCCTGCAGCGTCAGATGCAGCGGTCTCATGCCGCCTCCCGTTCCGCCGCGGCGATGCCGGCCAGCACCTGGTCGAGCGCGGCACGCTGGTCCGGGTCAAGCTCGGCATCGGCCACTTCGCGGAAGAAACTGGCGAACAGCTCGCCGGTGCCTAGTTGCCGCAGCTTGCGCCCCGCTTCCGACGCCATGCCGCTACGCGCCAGCACCGTGCGCTCGATCGCGAGCGCGTTGGGATAGACCTGGCGCAGCCGGGCCATCGGGTCCAGCAGCGCGCCGGTATCGGTCAGGCGCGCGTGGATGTAGTCGTCGCGCTGCGGGTCGTCGGCACCGCCGGCCAGCAACTGTGCCAGCTCGCCCTCGAGCACGCGCACGTCGCGCAGCGGCTGCAGTGTCAGCGGCGTGATGGCGACGGCGCCGTCCGCGTGCAGTTCAATGCGCGATACCGACTTCTGGTGCGCACATTCCGACAGCGAGTATTTCAGCAGCGAACCGGCATAGTGGATACGTCCGCCGCCCAGCGTCTGCGGCCGGTGCAGGTGGCCCAGCGCGACCAGGTCAAAGCCGGCGAACAGCTCAGCGGCCACGGCGCCGCTGCCGCCCACGGACAGCGGCCGCTCCGATTCGCTGGCCGCGCCGCCGACCACGAAGGCATGGCCCACCACCACCGCGCGCACGCCCGGCGGATGGACCGCGCGGATGGCATCGAGCTGCGCACGCAACGCGGCTTCATGCGACGGCATGTCCGTCCCGGTCGCATCGCGCACCACGGCGGGCTCGGCATACGGCAACGCATAGACGCGGACTTCACCGTGCGCATCATGCAGATGCACGCAAATGGCCTCGGCCAGCGTGCGGCCGGCCACGTGCAGCCCCTGCGCGCGCATCAGGCGCGCGCCGAATTCCAGCCGCTGCGCGCTGTCGTGGTTGCCCGCCATCATCACCACCGGCACGCCGGCATCGACCACGATGCGGCCGAGCACGTCGTCGAGCAGGGCCACCGCCTCGGGCGGCGGCACGGCGCGGTCATAGACGTCGCCGGCAATCAGCACCGCATCGGGGCGCTCGTTGCGAACCAGTTCGACAAACTGGTCGAGAAGATGGGCCTGGTCTTCCAGCAGGCTGCGCGCATGGAAGAGGCGGCCGAGATGCCAGTCGGCGGTGTGAAGGAAACGCAATCCGGGGTCCGTTGAAGTCGCGGCGAAACCCGCATCATAATGCGTCGCGGCGGTCCAGCCATGGCGCGGCGCACGCATGAGCGGGCCAAGCGCGGACCACGATGGCGCTGGCCGGCGCTCAGACCGGCTCGGCCTCGCTATCGGCGATCTGGTACTTGCGCATCTTTTCCCACAGCACCTTGCGGCTGATGCCCAGGCTGGCCGCCGTGTCCTGCCGCCGCCAGCCGTTGGCGTCGAGCGCGGCCAGGATGCGGCGGCGTTCTTCCATGTCGCCGCGCAGGTCGGCGCGCTCGCCGCCATCGAACGCGCCCGGATGCAGCGCGCGGAACAGCGGCCGGATACGCTCCTCGTCCCAGTGCCCGGTCTGCTGCACGGTGATGCCGACGCGCTCGGCCAGGTTGCGCAGCTCACGCACGTTGCCGGTGAAGTAGGCGGTGCCGACCGCGCCCTTGAGCCAGCCCGGCATCGGCGGCAAGGCGTCATAGCCGGACGCGCCCAGCATATGGCGCAGGAACGACTGCAGCAGCGCCACCTTGTCGGCCGGGCCGCGCTCTTCCAGGCTGGGGATGCGCATCTCGATCACCGCCAGGCGGAAGAACAGGTCGGCGCGGAAGCGCCCCTGCCGCACCGCATCGCGCAGGTCCTTGTTGGTCGCCGCGACCAGCCGGAAATCCAGCTTGACCGCCAGCGTCGAGCCCAGCCGGGTGATCACGTTCTCTTCCAGCACGCGCAGCAGCTTGACCTGCTGGAACAGCGGCAGGTCGCCGATCTCGTCGAGAAACAGCGTGCCGCCGTTGGCCTGCTCGAAGTAGCCGCGATGCGCGAACGATGCTCCGGTAAACGCGCCCTTGGCATGGCCGAAGAACTGCGACTCGAACAGCCCGTCGGGAATCGCGCCGCAGTTGACCGCGACGAACGGGCCCTTGCCGTAGGTGCCGTTGCGCTCATGGAACAGCCGCGCGATGCGCTCCTTGCCCGCGCCGGTTTCGCCGTACAGCATCACATTGCTGCCGAAGTCGGCAAAGGTTTCCACGTGCTGCAGCAGCTGGCGCATCGCCGGCGAGCCGGCCACCAGGTCGGCCTCGCGCTCGCCGGTGGCCTCGGTGGCGAGCAGCTGCGGCAGCAGCTTGCCGATCTGGCTGCGCAGGTCGGCGCCGGTAAAGTCGTCGGCGAGGATATGCGCGTACTCCGGCGGAAAGCGCCCCGGATCGGTCTCGCGCCCCGGCCCCGCCACCCAGATCACCGGCATGCCATGCGCCGCCTCCCAGTCCAGCGAGAAGCGCGCGGCGCCGATCACCGACACGCTGATCACCGCGATGCACGGCTTCAGGCGCGGCTCGGCCGGCAAGGCCTCGAGCGCGCCGGCGCGGATCACGTCCACGCCCAGGGGCGCCAGGAAACGCGTGACGCGGTCGGCAATCTCGTACTTGCCTTCCCACACGTAGACTTCAAGGTTTTCGTAGGCCCAGCGGTCTGTCTTCATTCTGTTTCTGCCATCAGGCGGTTTGGCGCGATCATGGCTTAGTACACCAGTTCGCCATTGTTGCAGTCGATGCTGTGGACCCAGAGGTCGGCGTTGCCAAGCTGTATGCCCGCCTGCGCCAGAACGGACGGCAGGACTGCGTCCAGTGCCGACCCCAGCGGAAGCAACACGGCACTCAGGTCCAGGGGAAGCGGAATTGGAATGCCCAGCACCTCAGGCGTGACCTGCAATGCCAGCACTTGCGAGAAAATCCCGCCGATCGGGTTAGCCGTGCCTGCCTGCGCATGCCCACCGGGCGCAAGGGTAATATCGGTGCCCGCGGCACTGCGCTGCTTCGGGTTATCGATCACCACAAGCTTGATCAGCGGATAAAGTACGGCCGACGCTGTGCCGATCGTGACCTTGCCCCCCGCGCATTGATTCGTCAGACAGGCGCTGATCAGGCCGGGTGTCACGTGCACCGTGGCACGACGGTCAGCAGGAGCCGCAGCGCACTGCAGGCCGGTCAGGTCAGCCCGCGCTTCGGCAGCGGCGATATGCAGGGGTACGTTGAGCTGCAAGCCGAGCAAGCCACTGATCGGACCACTCGATACGGTAGCGGCCAACGCAATCTCTACCTGCGAAGAGTGCGCCGAGGTCTGCCATGTCGCCGGGTTTTCAGTCAGCTTGCGTGCGGGTCCGACCGCCATCACCGGCGGCTGGATCACCTGAACGCTGGCACTCAGGCCACCCAATCCCAGCGGCAACTGCACCGTCACTGGCAGTGCCAACGTCGTATCGCCCCGCGCCACCTGGGCCCCTGCCAGTAGCAGCTGCGCCACGCTAAGCCCCGCCTCGGCAGCCGAAGAGGCCGCGGGCGCCAGCACCCCAAGCTGCAGCAACTGGGCCAGTGACACTGCGACGCCCGCGCCCCCCGCGCCCAACGTGGTCGGTGGGCTGCCGAGCATCGTATTCAACAGCGCATCGCGGCCGGCGGCGCCCAGCACAAGCGTGTAGAAGTCCCTCAGGCTCAGGGAGGTGTTCAGCAACTGATTCACCGTACCCACGTTGGCCCGTACGCGCAACTGATCCAGCGTCACGCTGGCGTTCACAAGTCCTTGCCAATCCGCGGCCGACAATTGCACCGAGCTACCGAGCAGCAGGCTTAGCAGACCGTTGGCCGAATTAACATCCAGCAAACCCGTGCCCAGCGAAAACGCCGCCACCGGCGGGCTGCCGCTGGCAATGGATTCGGCAAACAGTTGCCTGCCGCTACCGCCGTTGAACACGAACAGGATCGGCACCGTCTGCGTGGCCTGCACGCGCACGGCATTGGGCGCGACCGTGGCCGCGTTGTACACGGCACTGAAATGCCGGGGTCCGGCGGTCGCCGGATCCCACACGCCGACGCAAGCCGTCATCGCATCCGCGCCGCCGCCGGCGGCCTCCGCGCAGCCCATGGCGATGCCCGACGGATAGCCGTTCTTCGCGCCGATATTGCTGACCGTTCCGAGCACCGCGGCGTTGAGATTGGCTGGACTATCCGCCCGCTTGAGCTGCTGCGCCGCCGACATCGCCGCCAAATCCACCATGTTCTGCAGCTGCCGCTGGCGCATGAACACATGGCCGACGTCGATCGACACCAGCGCGGCGATCGCGACGGTGGCGATCAGCACCGCCGCCATCACGCTGACGGCGCCGCGTGCTGCGCGACGGGTGCGGGGCACCGGCGGCTGGCGCAGGCTCATTTTCCGCCCGGCATCTGCCCGGCCGAGCCGGCGCGCGTGGTGCTGGCGTTGGCCTGGCCGGTGTAGAACTCGGGCAGCGCGAAGCGGAAGCTGTTCAGGTAGCGCTCATAGCCCAGCGCGGCCTGTTCGCCGTGCATCGGCAGCAGCGGTCCGGCCTGCGTGCCCTCGCGCTGGATCGCCAGGATCGTGCGCGTATCGGCGCCGATCTCGCGCTGCGCGGGCCGCGCGGTGGGCATGCCGGCGGCTTCGGTCGGCGCGGCGTCGCCCTGCGCGTAGGCCAGCGGGGCCAGCGTCCACAGGCACAGCGCCATGCATACGGCACGCTTTCTGATCGCAACAAGAAGATTGGCTGTCATGGTGTAGCGCCTGCTTGCGCGGCGATGGCGATTGGCTTGGCCACGACCGCCACGGCGGCGGGCGCGGAGTTCGGTTTGGGTTGGCCCTGGCGCGCCGCGGCGCGATCGCGGGCGGCGGCGGCGCGGGCGATGCGGTCGGCTTCCTTGCGGATCGCGCTGCGCGTGGGCTCGGGCAATGCGGCCTTCTGCATCATGGCGTTGGCCTGGGCGCGCTTGCCATCGGCCATCAGCCACACCACCGCATTGCTGATCACGCGCGGATTGCGCGCGTCCAGCTCGAGCGCCTGCATCACCGGCACGCGCGCGTCCTGCAGCGCACCGGCCCGCATCAGCGCATAGCCCAGGTCGCTGGCAATGCGCGCGTTGACGGGGTCCAGCGCGGCGGCGGCGCGCAATTCCGTGACTGCGCGCGCAAAGTCCTCCTGGCGCCCGGCCAACAGGCCCAGGCCGTGATGCGCATGCGCGGCTTCCGTGCCCTTGGCGGTGGCGACCAGCGCCTGGTAGGCCTCGATCGCGGCCTGGTCCTGTCCGGTTTCGCGCAACGCATCGGCGCGCATCACCTGGATCTCGGGGCCGGCGCCGAAGCGCTGCACATAGACCTCGATATGCGCGAGCGAGGCAAAGTAAAGGCCGTCCTGCTCCATCTTGCGGATCAGGCCCAGGTAGACCGCCTGCTCGCTGTATTCCGCGCGCGCGGTCTTGTCGCGCAACCTGGCCAGTTCCACCTGGGCCTCGGCCTGATCGTGCATGGCCGTGGCGCCGCTGTTGCCGGCAGCGCAGCCGGACAGCGCGGCTATCAGTACACACGCCGCGGCCGGGCGCGCCATGGAACCCGTCATCGCGTTCCTCCCATGTTTGCCAGCATGCGGATCACCCCGAGAAAGCCAGGGCCCGCGGTCAGGATCAGCAGCACCGGCACCAGGCTGACCACCATCACCGCGGTCA
>JABFVP010000611.1 GCA_013362725.1 Cupriavidus sp. | reverse complement strand
GTGCGCCGCTGGCCGCGGCGGCCACCGCCGCCGCCATGCCGGCCGGGCCGGCGCCGATGATGGCGATGTCGACGTCAAGCTCAGCCATGGGCCACCTCCGCGGCGTGGCCGGCCTCTGCGGGCGCCGGCAAGGGCAGGGTGCGGGCGCCGTCCTGCGTGTGCACGCGCATGCCTTCGCGCACCGTCACCAGGCAGCTTTGCCGGCTCGGCTGCCCGTCGATCTCCATCAGGCATTCGAAGCAGACGCCCATCATGCAATACGGCGCGCGCGGCTCGCCGCTGACCGGCGAATTACGGAAGCGGGTCACGCCGCGGCGCAGCGTGCCGGCCACCCGCAGCGGCGCGCCGTTGAATTCGATGGTGACGGTGTCGGCGCCGCCATGGGCCGCGGACGCGGCGATCCGTTTGAACAGGCGATCAGTGGGCATGGTGGAAGGTCTGGTTGGAGTTCAGGAAGCGCTCGCCGGTGAATACGTCGATCCCCTGCGGCGGTTCGCCGCCGGCCACCCACGGGGCGACGCGCAGCGCGTGCGCGGCGGCAAGCGTGACGCCGCTATGGCAAGTGGTGACGAAGGCGCCGGGGCAGGTCGGGCTTTCCTGGTAGATCGGGTAGCCGTCCGGGCTCATCACGCGCAGCGCGCCCCAGGCGCGCACCAGCTTCAGGCCGGCCAGCGCGGGGAAGCTGCGCACGCCGCGGCGCGCAATCTCGGCGAGCACGCCGGCGGTGGTGCCGTCGTCGAAGCCGACGTCCTCCATCGAGTCGCCCAGCTGGATCGTGCCTTCGTCGGTCTGGCGCACGTAGGTGGTGGGGAAGTCGAGGAAGTGGCTGGCGCGCTCGCCGATCAGCACCTGGCCACGGTTCGGTGCCACCGGCGCATGCAGGCCAACCTGCGCGGCGAGCTTGCGGTTGCCCAGGCCGGCGGCCAGCACCACGCGCGCCGCGGCAAAGCGTGCCTGGCCGCCATCGCCCGCATGGACGGTAAAGCCGCCCGCTGCAGGCGTGATCGACTGCGCGCCATGCCGGCCGACGATGCGCACGCCACGCCGCTGGCAGGCGGCATGCAGCGCGCGCAGCAGCTTGAGCGGATTGGTGTGCCCGTCCATCGGCGTATAGCTGGCGCCGACCACGGCCGGGCCCACGCCGGGCAGCCGTTGCGCGAGTTCGCGCTGGCCCAGCATCTCGAACGGATAGTCGCCCTGCAGCGCGTCCTGGATGCTCTGCAGGCGCTGGCGGCGCTCGTCCATGTCCGCCTCGGAAAAGCACAGGTGGAAGCCGCCGGGCTGGCGCAGGCAGACGTCGACGCCGGTTTCGTCGTGCAGCGCATCGCGCAGCTGCGGCCACAGCCGCGCCGAGCCCTGCGTCCAGCGCGCGTAGGGCGCCATGCCCAGGCCCTTGCCCTGGACCCAGACCAGGCCAAAGTTGCCGCGCGAGGCGCGCAGGGCGTCGTCGCCCTCGTCCAGCACGGTGACGCGCAGGCCGTGCCCGGCGGCGCCATAGGCGATGGCGGTGCCGACCAGGCCGCCGCCAATCACGATCAGATCGGATGTGGTCATGTCAGTCGAAGCTCAGTTCTTGCCGATCAGCACGCGGTCGAGGCCGACGATGCGGTCCAGCAGCACCATCAGCACCAGCGTGCCGACGATCAGCACCGTGGACACCGAAGCCACCAGCGGATCGATGGTCTGGGCGATCTGGTTGTACATCGCCACCGGCAGCGTGGTGGTGCCCGGCGTGGCGACGAAGACGGTCATGGTCAGCTCGTCGAAGCTCTGGATGAACGACAGCATCCAGCCGCCCACCACGCCGGGCAGGATCAGCGGCAGCACCACGCGGCGGAACGCCGTGAAGCGGCTGGCGCCGAGCGACAGCGCGGCGCGCTCGGCATCGCGGTCCAGCCCGGTGGCGGCGGCCAGCACCAGGCGCAGCGCGTAGGGCATCACCACCACCACGTGCGTCAGCGCGAGCCAGAAGAATGACCCGGTCACGCCCAGCGTGGTGAAGAAGCGCAGGAAGGCCACGCCCAGCACCACGTGCGGGATCATCAGCGGCGACAGGAAGAAGGCCATCAGCGCGCCGCGGCCGGGGAAGCGATGGCGGATCAGCGCCAGCGCCGCGGGCACCGCCAGCGCCACCGCGATGGTGGCGCTGGCGAGGCCCAGCGTCAGCGACAGCCAGATCGCGTCGACGATCTCGTGCGCATCGGCAATGGCGCGGAACCAGCGCAGCGACAGGCCGTCGGTGGGCATCGAGATATAGCCCTTGCCGGTGAAGGACACGGCAACCACCACCAGCAGCGGCGCCACCATGAAGGCGATGAAGAGGGCGTGGTACAGCAGGGAAAGGGGACCGTTCTTGCGCATGGCATCAGCTCCTCAGGCTTCGAAGACCTGGCGGAAGCGGCGCTCCACCAGCCGGTTGCAGCCGACGATGACGATCACGTTGGCGATCAGCAGCAGCACCGCGATGGCGGCGCCCAGCGGCCAGTTCAGCGTGTTCAGGAATTCGTCGTAGGCGGCGGTGGCCACCACCTTGAGGCGGCGCCCGCCGAGGATGGCCGGGGTGGCGAAGGCCGAGGCCGACAGCGCGAACACGATGATGCTGCCCGACAGGATGCCCGGCAGGATCTGCGGCAGGATCACGCGGCGGAACACCGTGAAGGGCGAGGCGCCGAAGGCCTGGCCGGCCTGCTCGACCTGCGGGTCCAGCTTCTGCAGCGAGGCCCATACCGAGATCACCATGAACGGCATCATCACGTGCGTCAGCGCGATGATCACGCCGGTCTGCGTAAACACCAGCTTCACCGGCGCCTCGACCAGGCCCAGCCACTGCAGGGTCTCGTTGATCAGGCCGTTGTTGCCCATCAGGATGGCCCAGCCCAGCGTGCGCACCACCACCGAGATCAGCAGCGGGCCAAGGATCACGATCAGAAACAGGCCGCGCCACGGGCTGCGCATGCGCGACAGGATCAGGGTCTCGGGCACGCCGAACACCACCGCGAGCACCGTCACCGCCAGCGCCATGCCGGCGGTGCGCAGGAAGATCTCGTGGTAATAGCTGTCGCCGAGAATCTCCAGATAGTTGGCGGCGGTCATCGCCGGCAGCACGCCGCGGGTGCCGTCGAAGGCGTGCAGCGACAGCAGGCCCGTGAGCAGCAGCGGCACCAGCAGCATCGCGCAGAACAGCAGCAGCGCCGGGCCCGACAGCAGCCACGGGGCGGCGCCGGCGAACGGTTTGGCCGGCGGGCGCGCCGCCATCGCGTGCGCCCCCGCAAGGTCGGGAGTGGCGGTATCAGGCATGGCGCACCTCCGTGGCAGTTTCGGTGGCCAGCACGCGCAGGTCCTGGTCGTGCCACAGCACGCTGACGGTCGCCCCCTCGGCCGGCGGGGTCTCGCCCAGGTTGGGCTGGCTCACGCGCAGCCGGCCCAGCGCGCTGTCCACCTCCAGCATCCAGTGGTTGCCAAGGAACAGCCGGGTATGCACGGTGCCGGGAATGCCGCCGTCGCCGGACCGGCCCAGCCGGATCTTCTCGGGACGCACGTAGACCTGCACCTCGCGCCCGACCTGGCGGCCTTCATGCGGCACGTAGGCCAGCGTGTCGCCCAGGCGCACTTCGCAGCAGCGCGCGTTGGTCTTTTCAACCACGCCGGCGAGACTGTTGGTCTTGCCCAGGAAACCCGAGGCGAAGGCCGATTGCGGCCGCTCGTAGGCCTCGAACGGCGTGGCCAGCTGGACGATGCGCCCGCCATGCATCACCGCGATGCGGTCGCTCATGGTCATGGCCTCGACCTGGTCGTGCGTGACCAGGATGGTGGTGATGCCGAGCTGGCGCTGGATCGCGCGCAGCTCGATATGCATGTCCTCGCGCAGCTTGGCATCGAGGTTGGACATCGGCTCGTCGAGCAGCAGCACCTCGGGCCGGATCGCCAGCGCGCGCGCAATCGCAACGCGCTGGCGCTGTCCGCCCGACAGCTCCTTCGGATAGCGCTTGCCGAGGCCGCCCAGGCGCACCAGCTCGAGCGCCTCGTCGATGCGGCGGGCGCGCTCGGCCGCGGCGACGCCGCGCATCTCCAGGCCGAAGCCGATATTGCCGGCCACGGTCATGTGCGGAAACAGCGCGTAGCTCTGGAACACCACGCCCATGCCGCGTTTTTCGGGACGCAGCGCGGTGATGTCGCGCCCGTCAAGCATGATGCGGCCGCGCGTGGGTTCGACGAAGCCGGCGAGCATTTGCCGCGTGGTGGTCTTGCCGCAGCCGGACGGGCCGAGCAGCGACAGGAATTCGCCGCGCTCGACATCGAGGCTGAGGTTTTCAACGGCATGAAAGCTGCCGAAGGCCTTCGCGAGGCCGCTCAGTGTGAGGAAGCTCATGGTTTTGCGGGGACAGTCCTGGTGGCTATCGTGGGGCGATCGTGGCGCGGGCTTCAGCGCTCGACCGTGCGGTTCCAGCGGTTGGTCCACTCGGCGCGCTTCTCGTTGACCACGGTCCAGTTGGTCGGCAGCAGCGTGTCGATCTGGGCCTTGCCGTACGGCACCTTGGCGGCCACCTTCGGTTCGAGCTTGACCTTGGCATTGACCGGTCCCCAGCCCTGGCTGTCGGCCAGCACGGTTTGCACCTCGGGCGTGAGCAGGTACTGGATAAAGGCCTGCGAGGCCTCGGCCACGTCGCTCTGCACCACCGGGCACGCGGCGGTCAGCAGCGCCGGGGCGCCTTCTTTCGGATAGACGAATTCCACCGGGAAGCCGGTGTCCTTCAGGCTTTGCGCGCGGCCGCTGCCCCACACCGCCAGCGTGACATCGCCGTTCTGGAACAGCTCGGTCATCTTGCCTGGCGACGGCTCCCAGGCCAGCACGTTGGGGCCGACCTCGCGCGTCAGCGCGGCGAAGCCCGGCTCGATATTCTGGTCGCCGCCCTTGCGCAGCTTGGCGAACATGATCAGCGTCTGCAGCCCGTAGGTATTGCTGATCGGCGGGATCGCGACCTTCTGGCGGAACTTCTTGTCGGCCAGCACCTCCCACGAATCCGGTTTCGGCAGGCCGGCCTTGCGGAACGCCTCGGCGTTGTAGACCAGGCCCGTCGCCACCACGCCGATGCCGGTGGCCTTGTTGTCGCCGAGCTTCGCCAGCGGGTAGAGGTCCTTGTAGACCGGCGCATCCTTGACGGCATCGCAGAAGCCCAGCTGCAGCGCCTGGTACATCGGGCCGTCGTCGAGCAGCACCACGTCGAGTTCCTGGCGCGCCTTCTGCGCCTGCAGCTTGGCCAGCGTGTCGGTGGAATTGCCCGCGACATAGACCACCTTGACCTTATGCCGGGTCTCGAAGGCGGGGATGATCTTTTCCTTGAACACCTTTTCGGTCGAGCCGCCGTACGAACCGACGTAGAGGGTCGGCTGCTGGGCCAGCGCGGCCGAGGTGCCGCACAACGCGACCACGGCCGCGGCGAGAACTTGCTGTTTCATGCTTTCCTCCCTGTTATGCACCGTCAGCTTGCCATCGATCCCCAAAACCATGAAGGTGGGTTATCGTTGCACAGCAACGAAGAATTTGTAGAAATCTGCGGTGTCGGGATAGATTAGGAGGATGCTGTCGCCGTGAAAAATTCTTTTTTTTCGGCCGTCGATAACATTGTGTTATAGACTTGCGGCATGAAAATCCGCCAGCTCGAGGCCTTCCGGGCCGTCATGCTTTGCCAGACCGTCACCCGCGCCGCCGAGATGCTGCATATCTCGCAGCCGGCGACGACCCGGCTGATCGCCGATCTGGAGGAGGCGCTAGGGTTTTCCCTGTTCGAGCGCATGCGCGGGCGGCTGCACCCCACCGCCGAAGCGCAGGCGCTGTTCGAGGAAGTGCAGCGCTCGCTGGTCGGCATCGACCGCATCGCCCAGACCGCGCTCGACATCCGCGACATGCAGCGCGGCTCGCTGCAGATCGCCGCCGCGCCGGCGCTGGCGCTGTCGTTCCTGCCGCGCGCGATCGCGGCGTTCATGGCGGACCACCCGCAGATCCACGTCACGATGCTGCCGCACTCGTCGCGCACGGTGGTCAACATGGTCACGGAGCAGCGCTGCGACGTGGGCTTTGCCATCCTGTCGATGAACCACCCCAGCACGCACGGCGAGCGGCTGCTGTCGACCCGGATGGTGTGCGCCATCCCCGCCGGGCACCGGCTTGCCAGGCAGGAGGTCATCCGCCCGCCGGACCTGGCGGGGGAGCGCTTCGTCTCGCATCCGCGCGTGCTCGACTCGCGGCTGCAGATCGATGCGCTCTTTGCCTCTTACGGCATCGAATGCAAGGTGCAGGTGGAAACGCAGGTGTCGTGGAGCATCTGCGCGTTCGTGGAGGAGGGGTTGGGCGTGGCGCTGATCGATCCGATCACCGCGCTGGAGTACAAGGGCGACGGGGTCTGCTTCCGCATGTTCGACCCCTTGTTGACCACCGACTTCTCGGTGCTGTTCTCGGCGCAGCGCGCGCCGTCGATCCTGCTCAAGGCCTTTGTCGCGCACACCCGCGCGTTTGCGCTGGCGCGGCTGGATCCCAGGTTCGTGGTGGCCTAGACCATCGTCACGGCTGCGCCCACGCCGCCGCCTGGCGCGACCCGCCCTTGCCGCCGATCGCTTCTGCCAGGTAATCGACGAACGACGCGATCCGCGCCGAGATCGCGGTATTGCGATAGTAGACCGCATGGATGGGCTGGCGCACGTCCTGCGTCTGGCGCGCCAGCACCTGCACCAGCCGGCCCGCCTCGCGGTCGTGCGCAGTCATGAAGTCCGACAGGCATACGATGCCCGCGCCTTCCAGCGCCAGCTGCCTGAGCGTCTCGCCGCTCGACGACCACACCGCCGGCTCGATCCGATAGGGCTCTCCGTCCGCACCCAGGATCGGCCACACGTTCAGCGATTCCGGCTGAGTGAAGCCCAGCAGCGCGTGCTTGCCAAGATCCTGCGCCTTGCGCGGGTGGCCGTGCGCGTCGAGGTAGGCCGGACTGGCCAGCATGCGCACCCGGCTGTTGCCGATCAGCCGGCTATGCAGCGTCGAATCCTTCAGGCGGCCAATGCGGATGGCCACGTCGGTGCGCCGCTCGAGCAGGTCGATGATGCCCTCGTTGCTGTTCAGCTCCAGCTCCACCTGTGGAAAGCGCTCGCGATAGCCGCGCACCAGCGGCACGATCACATGCAGCATGAACGGCGACGCGGCGTCGACGCGCAGGCGCCCGGATGGCTTCTCGCGCCGCGCCAGCATCTGCTCTTCCGCGCTTTCGACCGAGTCGATGATGGCGCGCGCGTCGTGCAGGAAGGCCTGGCCTTCCTCGGTCAGCTCGAGGCGGCGCGTGGTCCGGCGCAGCAGCGTGGTCTTGAGCTTTTCCTCGAGGCGGGCGAGGGTGCGGCTGGTCGCCGAGACGGTAAGGTCGAGCTGCTGCGCGGCGGCCGTGATCGAGCCGCTGTCCACCACGGTCGCAAAAGCCAGCAGATCGTCGAGCGTGATTTTCATCGTTGCGCAGGAATCAGGACAGATTGGTTTATAGACGATGCGGCAGCGTGTGGCAATCCTTGATCTCAAATCAAATATTTTTGTCCAGTAAAGGCGTTTATCTCATCAGTTCCGGCGCGCAGAATGGCTGCATCGAACCCGTCTTCCCCTGTCTTCTCCCCTGGAGCTAAAACCATGAGCAAGATTCCCGCCTTCGGCCTCGGCACCTTCCGCCTGCAAGGCCAGGTCGTCATCGACTCGGTCCGCAACGGCCTTGAACTAGGCTACCGCGCCATCGACACCGCGCAGATCTACGGCAACGAAGCCGAGATCGGCGAGGCCGTCGCCGCGTCGGGCGTGCGCCGCGACGAGCTGTTCCTGACCACCAAGATCTGGGTCGACAACTACGCCCCGGACAAGCTCGTGCCGAGCCTGGAGGATAGCCTGCGCAAGCTGCGCACCGACTACGTCGACCTGGCCCTGATCCACTGGCCGGCGCCGGGCAATGGCGTGCCGCTGGAAAGCTTCATGACCGCGCTGGCGCAGGCCCGGGAAAAGGGCCTGACGCGGCGGATCGGCGTCTCCAACTTCAATATCGCGCTGACCCGCCAGGCCATCGCCGCGGTCGGCAAGGACGCGATCGCGACCAACCAGATCGAGCTGAGCCCCTACCTGCAGAACCGCGAGCTGGTGGCGTTCCTGCAGCGCGAAGGCATCCACGTGACGTCGTACATGACGCTCGCCTACGGCAAGGTGCTGGGCGACGCGGTGATCGGCGCGATCGCGCAGCGGCACCAGGCCACGGCGGCGCAGGTCGTGCTGGCGTGGGCGCTGCAGCTGGGCTACTCGGTGATTCCGTCGTCGACCAAACGCGAAAACCTGGCCAGCAACCTGCTGGCGCAGACCCTGCGCCTCAGCGAGGACGACATGGCGCAGATCGCCGCGCTGGAGCGCAACGGCCGCGAGGTCAGCCCGGACGGCCTGGCGCCGCAATGGGACTGAGTGACCTGACGCGCCGATATTCCCGATGACCCGTTCGCGGCCCCTGGCCGCGGACCTGACAGGACAAGCACCATGAGCAAGGATCCGCTGTTTCAACCGCTGCAACTGGGTGGCCTGACGCTGCCGAACCGCATCGTCATGCCGCCGATGACGCGCTCGCGCGCCAGCCAGCCCGGCGACGAGGCCAACGACCTGATGGCCGCCTACTACGCGCAACGCGCCGGCGCGGGCCTGATCGTCAGCGAGGGCACGTATATCGCCCCGCTCGGCAAGGGCTATGCCTGGACGCCGGGCATCCACACGCCGGCGCAGGTCGCGGGCTGGCGCAAGGTCACCGCGGCGGTCCACGCCGCCGGCGGCCGCATCTTCGCGCAGCTGTGGCACGTCGGCCGGCTCAGCCACACCAGCCTGCTGGGCGGACAGCAACCGGTATCGTCGTCGCCGCTCCAGGCGCAGGGCGTCAATGTCTTTATCGCGGGGGAGGACGGCAGCACCCCGGGCTTCGTCCCGGCCTCGATGCCGCGCGCGCTGACGGTGGTGGAAATCGGCGAGATCGTCGACCAGTACCGTGCCGCGGCCCGCAACGCGATCGCGGCGGGATTCGACGGGGTCGAGCTGCACGGCGCGAACGGCTACCTGGTGAACCAGTTCATCGACTCGGGCGCCAACACGCGCACGGACCAGTACGGCGGCACGCTGGAGAACCGGCTGCGCTTGCTCGGCGAAGTGGCGCGGGCCCTGATCGAAGGTACCGGCGACGCGTCGCGCGTCGGCATCCGGCTGGCGCCGCTGACCACGCTCAACGGCTGCGTTGATGACGATCCCGAGACGACATACCTTGCCGCCGCGAAGCTGCTGGGCGAACTGGGCGTCGGCTACCTCCATATCGCGGAAGCGGACTGGGACGACGCGCCGCTGATGCCGGTGGCGTTCAAGCAACGGCTGCGCGAGGCCTTCCCGGGGGTGCTCATCTATGCCGGCAAGTACACCGCCGAGCGCGCGCGCGACGCCGTTGCCGCGGGCTGGGCCGACCTGATCGCGTTCGGCCGTCCGTTCGTGGCCAATCCGGATCTGCCCGAGCGCCTGCGCGTGGGCGCGCCGCTGGCGCTGCACCAGCGCGACACGCTGTTCGGCGGCGGCGCCCAGGGCCTGACCGATTACCCGACCCTGGCGCAAGCCGCGGCCTGAGCCGTCCCGCGGCGTACCTAACGGCCCGGCGGCCGGATGCACCGTTGCCGCCGTAGTGCTTTAGAGGGATATGCTGCGACCGACATATCAAGGCAATATCGGCACGGTCCGAATGCGCCATCCGCATCCAGGAAAGCCCGCCCGCCAGGTCCAACCCGCGGGCGCTTTCTTTTTGGGGAGAAGCAAAGCGATATGAAGGCGCGAATCATTCGCGTTTGATCGGCTGGTGCCGTCGGCGCGCGATATGGAACCCTCAAGAAAAAGGAGTGAGACAGTGCCTGCCCACCAGTCGCCAGTTCACCCCGTAGCGCCGGCACATCCCAACGGTCCCCCTCCGTCCCTCGCCCCGGGCGTGGTCGCGTCGTTTGAAACACCCACCAGCCACGAGCCCACCGGAGCGGAAAAGACTGCCCTGGCGCTTTGTGCCTGCTGTTGTCCGCTCGCCGACGTAGGCCCGCCGTTCGGCGCCGAAACGCTGGCGTGGCGGGGCAGCGCCTACGTCTATGTCTTTGGCTGGGACAGCGACGGCCGGCGCCGCCTGTTCGAAGTGTTCAGGAACCAGCAGGGCGCCCTGGAGCCCGTACTGGCATTCCAGTACCCCGCTCCGCTGCGGAAGCTGTTCCGGCACGACCTGGATCCGCTGTACAGCGATCGACGCTGAAATCACGGGCACAGGTTCCGGCATGCGCGGCGGCCCCACCTATATGCCGAGGTGCCGCGCAACCGCCTGCGCCACTTCCGCAGCATCCCGGTAATTTTGCTCAGGTATGCCCAGCAGGGCGTCGACGATCGCGTCATCCGCGTCGTTGTCGCGCGCGGTCGAAACCAGCGCGCCGCGCGTCGCGGGATAGTCCAGTCCGCGCAGTGCCTGCTCGAGGGCGGCCGGATCCCATCGATCCGTGCGCGGCTTTCCTTGCGGATGCTTGTCATTGGCCATGGTTGATCTCCGATAGGCTGCGTCGAACGCGCAATGCTTCCGATGCGGAATCTCCTGCGCAATCCAGACCCCGGGCCCCGGGCGCCGTGGTCTGGCTCCCGACGTCGAAGCCTGATGGAAACGCAAGGCACATGCCATGGCGGCATCGCGCCGGTGCGATGCAGCCGGCGTCTTGCGCACGGCACTCCACCGTCCATGCCGTCCGCACATACCCCTAATTGTCGGTAAAGTTTATGAGGGTAAAATTAAATTCACAAATATGAATAATGGCAGGCGCGGTCTGCATACCGCCGCTGCTTCCAACTACCGCCATTCAGGAGACACCCCCGATGCAACCCAACCCGCGCCGCCGCCTGATGCTGTGCGCCGCCGTGCTGAGCGCGATGCCCGCGCTGGCCTGGAGCGATACCTATCCCAGCAAGCCGATCCGCATGGTGGTGCCGTTCGCCCCCGGCGGCGCCACCGACGTGGTGGCGCGGCTGATTTCGCAGAAGCTGGGCGAGGCGCTGAGGCAATCGGTGGTGGTGGAGAACCGTCCGGGCGCCAACGGCATCATCGGCACCGACGTGGTGGCACGCGCGGCGCCCGACGGCTATACGCTGCTGCTCAATACCGCCGGCGCGCAGACGCTGAGCCCGGTGCTGTACAAGGCCGGCTATGAGCCGCTGAAAAGCTTCGCGCCGATCTCGCAGATCAGCAATATCGGCTTCGTGATGGTGGTGCACCCGTCGGTGCCGGCCAGGACCGTGCAGGAATTCGTCGCGCTGGCCAAGGCAAAGTCCCGGCCGCTGAGCCTGTCGGCCGGCAGCAGCATGATCGAGCTGATCGGTGCCACCTTCAAGAGCGCCGCGGGCACGCCCGACGTGGTCAGCGTGTCGTACCGCGGCACCGGCCCGCAGATGCAGGCAGTGGTCTCGGGCGAGGTCGACATGACCATCGACCCGTTCAACGGCATGGCGATGATCAAGGCCGGCAAGCTGCGCCCGCTGGCGGTGTTCGCGTCCAGGCGCTCGCCCGCGCTGCCGGATGTCCCGACCATGCAGGAGGCCGGTTTCGACGGCATGGCGTTCAACTCGTGGGCCGGCCTGCTGGCCCCGGCCGGCACGCCCAGGGAGATCGTCACGCGGCTGAACCAGGAGATGAACCGCATCCTGGCGCAGCCGGAGATCAAGCAACGGCTGGCCGCGATCGACTACGAGGTGGTGGGCGGCACCCCGGAACAGTTCGCCGCCACCATCGCCGAGGACGCGGCAAGGTGGGCCAGGATCGTCAAGGAGACGAACTACAAGGCCGGGTCCTGAGCCGTCACGGCGCGGACGTCGCCTGCCGCACCAGCCAGTTGCGGAACGCGCGCGCGGAGGCGGGTTCCATGCGGTCGCGCGGCCATACGGCGTAGTAGCCGCCGCCCAGGCTGGCACTGGCGTCGCAGGCGCGCACCAGCAGGCCGTCGCGCAGGCAGGCGTCGATCATGTGGCGCCAGCCCAGCGCGATGCCCTGGCCCTCCATGGCCAGCTGCAGCAGGATCGGATATTGGTTCGAGGTCAGCACGTTGCGCGGCGTGGCATCAGGCAAGCCCTGGTGGGCCAGCCAGGTCTGCCATGACATCCACTGGCGCTGGCCATCGTCGAGCATCAGCAGGGTCTCGCCGGCCAGGTCGGCGGGCGCGAGCGTGCGCCCGCCGAGATAGCCGGGCGTGCAGACCGGGAACACTTCCTCGCCGTAGAGCCGGCGCGCGGCCAGCCCGGGCGGCGGGCCTTCGCGCAGGTAATACAGGCCGATGTCGAACTCCGCCGGCGACAGCGCCGACAGGCTGTCGTTGACGGTCAGGCGCAGCTGGATCTCGGGGTGGGCGGCGCGGAACGACGCCAGCCGCGGCGTCAGCCACAGCACCGCGACGCCGCTGGAGCAGGCCACCGTCAGCGCGGTGTGGCTGCGCACCTTCATCACGTCTTCGGTGGCCTCGGCGCAGCCGACCAGCAGGCGCTGCACCACCTCGGCATAGCGTTGCCCGCTGACCGTCAGGCGCAGCGCGCGCGGCTCGCGGATAAACAGCTTGCGTCCCAGGAAGCGTTCCAGCTGCGCCACCTGGCGGCTGATCGCGCTCTGCGTCAGGTGCAGTTCGGCCGCGGCGCGGGTAAAGCTGCCGTGCCGCATCGCGGCTTCGAAGGCGACCAGGTTGGGCAGGGGCGGGAGCGGGGAAATGCGCATGGGGGCGTCCGGGCCGGAGATGCCGCCATGATAGACCGCCGGCACATGCCGGCGGGCGGGGCGGGAGGAGCGGGCCACCCGTGGCCTCGGGTGGCGGTAGCCGGCTTAGCCGGCGCGGCGGTGGATACGGCCCGCCTGCATCACCACGCTCAGGCGCTCGCCCTGGCCGGCGATCAGGCTGATATCGGCGAGCGGGTTGCCGTCGACCAGCAGCAGGTCGGCCAGCGCGCCGGCGCGGGTGGTGCCGAGTTCGCCTTCACGCTGCAGGATGGCCGCGGCGATCGAGGTGGCCGAGCGGATCGCTTCCAGGTTGCCCAGCAGTTCGGCGCGGATGCGGAATTCGTCGGCCTGGTGGTCGTGCATCTCGCCGAGCAGGTCGGAGCCATCGCCCATCGGCACGCCGGCATCGGCGTAGAGCCGCAGCGAGTCGCGGCCGGCCTGGCGCACGGTCTCGATCTTGGCCACGGATTCGGCCGGCAGGCCCAGGCGGGCACCGTCGCGCGCCAGCGCATCGTAGGTGACCAGCGTCGGCACGACAAAGGCGCCGTGCCTGCGCATCTCGTCGGCGGCGGCGCGGTCGACCAGGTTGCCGTGCTCGATGGTACGCACGCCGCAGCGCACCGCGCGCGTGATGGCGCGGCCGGTGTAGGCGTGGGCCATCACGTAGGTCTGCGCGGCCTCGGCTTCGGCGACGATGGCGCGGATCTCGTCCTCGCTGTACTGGGTGTTGCCGATCGGGTCCGTGGGCGATGCCACGCCGCCCGACGCCATGATCTTGATCTGGGTCGCGCCCTTCTGGATTTCTTCTCGCACCGCCAGCCGCACCGCGTCCACGCCATCGGCCACGCGCGCGATGGCGCCGGCGCGGAACGCGCACGAGCAGGGCTCGAGCACGTCGGAGCGCGGACGGAAGTCGCCATGGCCGCCGGTCTGCGACAGCGCCTTGCCCGAGGCAAAGATGCGCGGGCCGGGCACCAGCCCGGTGGCCACAGCCTGCGACAGGCCCCAGTCGGCGCCGCCGGCATCGCGCACGGTGGTAAAGCCGCGCTCCAGCATGCGCTGCATGATCGGCAGCGCGCGGATCGCGACCAGCACATTGGGCTGCACCGCGTTCAGGCCGAGGTTGGCCAGCGACGCCAGCACGTGTACGTGGCAGTCGATCAGGCCGGGCATCACGGTCTTGCCGCGCGCGTCGATGCGCCGGGCATGCGGCGCGTCGATGGCCGGGCCGACCGCGGCGATGCGCTCGCCTTCGACCAGCACGTCGTGGCCGCGCAGCAGCTCGCCCGTGCCGGGTTCGAGCACATCGCCGCCGTGGAAGAGGATCTGGTTGTTCTGGGACATGTCAGCGTTGTTGCAGGTAAGAAGGTTCGCGCACGAAGCGGGTGCCGACCAGGCTGATGGCGGCGGCGATCATCACGTAGATGGCCGGCGCCATGCTGCTGCCGGTGGTGGCGATCAGCCAGGTGATGATGAACGAGGCAAAGCCGCCGAAGATCGTCACCGCGAAGTTGTACGCCACCGACAGGCCGGTCGACAGCACGCGCGCCGGGAACAGCTCGGAGAAGGCCGCCAGGATCGGGCCGGTATAGGTGGCGATCAGCACCCCGAACACCAGCTGGAACACCAGCAGCGAGGCCAGGCCGGGCACGTGGTTGATATACGCGAACATCGGCCATGCCAGCACCAGGATCAGCAGCGCCGAGCCGCTCAGCAGCACGCGCCGGCCGATGCGGTCGGCCAGCAACCCTACCAGCGGCGCGAACACCATGATGGCGCAGCCGCCCGCCATGCCGGCGACGAAGCCGTCGGCCTGCGGCACCTTCAGCACCTTGACCGCGTAGGTCGGCATGTAGAACAGCAGCACATAGGTGCACACCGTCCACAGGATCACCATCGAGAAGCTGGCGGTGGTCTCGCGCGGATAGGCCTGGAAGATTTCCTTCAGCGGCGAATCGGCGCGCTCGGCGGTATCGCGAAAGGCCGGGGTCTCGTCCAGGTGGTGACGGATGTAGTAGCCCACCGGGCCGATCACGATCCCCAGCAGGAACGGCAGGCGCCAGCCCCAGCTGTTAAGCGCCTCGGGGCTCAGCGAGCTGGTGACGAAGGTGCCCACCGCGGCACCCAGCAGCACCGCCACGCCGATGCTGGCCTGGATCCAGCTGGAGTAATAGGCGCGCTGGCGCGCCGGGGCGTATTCGGTCAGGAAAGCGGTGGCGCCGCCCATCTCGCCGCCGGCGGAAAAGCCTTGCATCAGCCGCGCCACCACGATCAGCAGCGGGGCCAGGACGCCGATCTGGTCATAGGTGGGGGCAATCCCGATAAGCGTGGTACCCAGCGCCATCAGCAGGATGGTTAGCGACAGCGCCGCCTTGCGCCCGACGCGGTCGGCATAGACGCCCAGCACGATGCCGCCCACCGGGCGCATGAAAAAGCCCACGCCGAACGTCGCCACGGCCAGCAGCAGCGAACTGAGGTCGTTGCCGGTGGGGAAGAACAGCCTGGCGATGATGACCGCGAAGAAGCTGTACACGGTGAAATCGAACCACTCCAGGCCGTTGCCGATCACCGTGGCGATGATGGCGCGGCGGCGCTGGCTGGGCTGGATGGCGGGCGCCGCCTGGGTCGGCGGCGGGTACGGTGCGCTCGTTGGCGCAGCACTGTTTGGCATCGGGTTTCCTCCTCTGTGGCACCTGCCGGGGGCATGGGCCGGTCGCTGTTCCGCGCGCGGCCGGGCAGATGGTGCCGATGATGTTAGGAGAGGGCGGCCGGCGGGCGGTAGCGATATCTCCGCATGCAGCCATGCGCGTGGCGCATGGGTCCCGGTTGACCGCACCACGGGCCGGCATTACACTGCGCCCCGTTTCAACCAACGGAGCTATCCGTGGACAGTTGTCCCAGTCCTTCTCGCGCAACGGGAGTTTCCCCGGTTGCGCCGGCGCGCTGAGACACTGCGGTCTTTCGCTGCAGTGCCGCCGCCCGGCGCTGCCATGCCCCATGCGGCCAGGCCCATGCCTGTGCCCGCCGGTGCCAGACCTCCCTTGCTGCCTTTCGATGTCTTGTCATGACCGGCGCGTATCGTCGCCGGCCAGATGGCTGTATTTGCTCAGGAGGTTGCCATGGTGTGGCACCCGTTCTTCGTACGCGTGGCCGCGCTGGCCATCGTGGCCGCTGCCTGCCGGCCGGCGCTGGCGGCGCGGCCGCTTGTCACCGACGATGCCCGTATCGTCGATCCCAAAGCCTGCCAGCTGGAATCGTGGATGCAGTTCCAGTCCGGCGGCAATGAGCTGTGGGCGCTGCCCGGCTGCAATCCCACCGGCAACCTGGAGCTGACGCTGGGCGGTTCACTGCAGCGCGTCGATGGCGGCTGGGACGGCACCAACGTGCAGTTCCAGGCCAAGACGCTGCTCAAGCCGCTGGAAACCAACGGCTACGGCATCGCGCTGTCGGGCGGGGTGATCCACCATCCCCATGCCGAGCCCGGCAAGGTGCTGGGCAACCTCTATGTCAACGTGCCCGTGTCGCTCTCGTTCGCCGACGACCGCTTCGTCACGCACCTGAACCTGGGCGCCAACCGCGATACCGGCAATCGCCAGACCCGCATGACCTGGGGCGCGGGCACCGAGACCCAGCTGCACCCGCGCGTGTTCCTGATCGCCGAGACCTTCGGCGATAACCGCGGCAAGCCGTCATTCCAGGGCGGGTTTCGCTTCTGGGTGGTGCAGGACCGTGTGCAGGTCGACACCACCTATGGCAACGTGTTCGGCGGCGCTACCGGGACACGCTTCTTTACGGTGGGCCTGCGTTTGCTGTCGCCGCCGTTCCTGCCGTAGCGGACGGCTGCCGGCTCTTGCCGGGTGGGCGCGTGCGGCCAGTGCCCGTCGCCGCCCGGCGGAAGTCCATGTTACTGCGTTGGCTTCGACATCTGCGTGGCGAAGTACCCGCCCGTACCGGTGCTGGCGACCATGATCAGCGTGCGCACATAGCGCGTGCTGCTGTTCACGACGATTTCGCCGTTGGCCGGCATCAGTCGCAGCGCGGCAAGGCCGTTGTGCGCGATGCCGGTCGACAGGGAGCAGCCGGTGGCGCCCGGTTGCGTCGAGACCTGGGCGACCATGCGGACCGTATACATGTTCTTGGCCGATCCGGGAGTGGCCAGGGTGGCCGTGCCCTGCAGGTCGCACACGCGGGTGCCGTCGGTATGGGTGCCGGTGACATGGCCCGAGTCATCGATCTGCATGGCGAAGCCGCTCTGCTTCCAGCTGCCGGCGATCGCGGCCTGGTTCACGGCGAGCGCATTGGACGCATTGTAGGTGCCCGACAGGTCGTTGGCGTCGGTGGCCGGCGGAATGACGAAGCTGCCATCGAAACGCTGGCCGGGGGTGATGGTGCCGCTGCCGGTGACCGGCCTGGCGAGTCCGGTCTCATACAAGGTGCCAGGGCCCAGCGTCCAGGTCGAACCCGAGAACTGGAATGTGCCTCCCAGCACGCCCTGCAATCGCGGTTGGACGAAATTTCCGTCGGGGCCGACCAGCGTGGTCGTCATGAAGCTGACCCAGATCCCTTCGCTGCCATTGCTTGCCGCGGCGGTCGATCCCGCTTGCGGGGCGTTCAGGCTTGGCAGCAACTCCCCTTTGGGGTCGGGTACGGGCGCTGGCGTCGGTTCGGGCGCCGGCGCCGGCGCGGGCTGGTGGTCAGATGGCGGCGTCTGTGGCGCCGCGGTGCCGGTGCCCTCATCGCCGCCACCGCAGGCTGCCAGTACAGCGATAGCCGACAGCAGGGCTGCCGGCATGAACAGTTGTCTCATTGGATTTCACCTCTGGATGGGGACGGTTTTGGCCGTCCCGTTGCTCGGACGCCGGCAGGTTCCCGCGTAACGCAGGTGGGAACATGCGGGAGAAGCCGGCCGAGTCAAGCTAGAGATCCAATGCACACCGGTGAATCAGCGCAATCCTAAAATTGCATTAATAGTTCCGCCGCTACAGGGTCAGTCCGGCCTCAGTCCGGCAGCACTCCCGCCTGCCGCAGCGCTGCCCGCGCAATCTCCATCCGCGCCTTGGCGTGTTCCGGCCGCAGCAGGTCGAGATTCAGCGCGAACAGGTAGTCGTCATTGCCGCGTTCGACCCAGCCCACCAGCCAGCCCACCGCCGGCCTGGCCGAGTCGGCCCAGCCGGTCTTGCCGTGCAGGGTGTAATTGGCGGTGCGCTCCAGCACGGTGATGTCGTCGACGGCGTTGAAGGTGGCAGGCGAGAACGGCAGCGTGCGCTGCACCAGGCCCTTGAGGAAATCGATCTGCTGGTAGGCGGTGATCTGCAGCTTGCCGTTCAGCCAGAAGCGGTCCACCGGCCCGGAGCTGTCGGCATTGCCATAGTGCGATGCGGTCAGGTAGCGCTGGTAGGCCGCGCTGCCGACCCGGCGCGCCAATGCCTGATAGGCCGGTACGCATGAGTTGGGCAGGGCCACGCGCAGCGGCACGTCGGCGTTGCAGGCCTCGGGCAGCACGGCCTTGCCGCCGACCAGCCAGAGCTTGCCGTCCCAGGGCAGCTTGTCGTGGTCGACGTCGGCCACCGCGCCGGTCTCGAGCCCGATCAGCGAGTTCATGATCTTGAAGGTCGATGCCGGTGAATACGGCGTGGCGGCGCGCGACGGGTTGTAGGTCAGCATGCGGTCGCGCCGCAGGTCGTAGATCACCATGGTGCCGGTGGTATCGGCCTGGCGGAACAGTGCCGCGGCGTCGAGCGGCGCTTCCTTGGGCGCGGCCAGCGCGGGCAGGTGGGCGGCAAGCAGGCCGAGGCCGAAGGCCAGCGGCGTCAGCAGGCGGGCAAGACGATTGTTCATGGTTGTGCGTGAGAAGTTGGGGAAATGACAATCCGGGCCCGGACCGTGATGCGCAGCATAGGAGAGCGCCTGCGCGGCGCCAACCGCGTGCCCTGTAACTTGCGTAACATGGCGGGCGTCGCCACTGATGCTGCCTTCCAGACTGATGTCCGCTTCGCCTGCCCCGATCCATATCGATGTGTCGAGTCCCTACCGCGTAGATGGCCAGCCCGCGCGCTACCAGTCGGTCTGGCTGCTCGCGCGCGCCTGGCATGCGCATCGCAGCGGCGAGGGCGTGGTCACCGCCGCCGCGGTACGCAGCGCGTTCCCCGCGGCGGCCAACCTGCGCATGCTGGTGTCGCGCGCGTTTGCAGACTTCGCGCGCTGGGGCATCGTGGTGGGGTGGGGCGCTGACCGCGCGCGCGATCCGGCCGCGGCCAACCCGGCGCAGCGCAGCCGCGGGCCGTTCTGGCTGACCGCGGCCAACGCGCGCCGGCTGCGCTTCGTCGCCAACGGCCGCACGCTGGGCCCGGCTGCGCTGGCGCGGCATTTCGGCTTCCATGCCGGCGCAAACCCTGAGCCGTCGGGAC
>JABFVP010000493.1 GCA_013362725.1 Cupriavidus sp. | reverse complement strand
ATTACCAGACCGACGAGGCGCTGTACGCCAACTTCACCAGGCAGACCGGCATCAAGATCAACCGCATCGAAGGCCAGGAAGATCCGCTGCTGGAGCGCATCCGCAACGAAGGCGCCAACAGCCCGGCGGACGTGTTCATCACGGTCGATATCGGACGCCTGTGGCGCGCCCAGCAGGCCGGCGTGTTCGCGCCAGTGAAGTCGAAGGTGCTGGAGTCGCGCATCCCGGCCAACTACCGCGATCCCAATGGCGAATGGTTCGGCTTCTCGGCACGCGGCCGCGTGATCGCCTA
Source organism: Cupriavidus sp. (assembly GCA_013362725.1). Taxonomy (GTDB): domain Bacteria; phylum Pseudomonadota; class Gammaproteobacteria; order Burkholderiales; family Burkholderiaceae; genus Cupriavidus. The sequence goes on along the minus strand of JABFVP010000493.1, from coordinate 6,140 downwards.
CAACAAGACCGCGGTCAAGGCCGGCGACATCGCCAACTATGAAGACCTGGCCGATCCCAAGTGGAAGGGCAAGGTCTGCACGCGTTCCAGCGGCCATGTCTACAACCTGTCGCTGATTTCCAGCCTGATCGTCCACGACGGCGAGGCCCGCACCGAGCAATGGGCGCGCGGCGTGGCCGCCAACCTGGCACGCGTGCCCAAGGGCGGCGACACCGACCAGCTCAAGGCGGTTGCGGCCGGCGAATGCGACGTGGCCATCGCCAACACCTACTACATCGCGCGCCTGCTGAAGTCGACCAAGCCCGAAGACAAGGCCGTGGCCGAAAAGCTGGGCGTGGTGTGGCCCAACCAGTCGAGCCAGGGCGTGCACATGAACGTCTCCGGCGGCGGCATGCTCAAGCATGCGCCGAACAAGGAAGCGGCGGTCAAGTTCCTGGAGTACCTGGCCAGCGACGAGGCGCAGCGCTACTTTGCCGACGGCAACAACGAATGGCCGGTGGTCAAGGGCGTGAAGGTCAGCAACCCCGTGCTCGAAGCCCTGGGCGAGTTCAAGTCCGACACCATCAACGTGGCCGAGCTGGGCAAGTACCAGCCGCAGGCGCAGAAGCTGGTGGATCGGGCGGGGTTCAAGTAAAGCCGAAGGATTGCTTGACTCTGGTTGTCTCCCCTCTCCCGCTTGCGGGAGAGGGAGCAAACCAGCCAGACCTTGCTGTCACAGCAAGAACCGCTTGTTCCCCGTCACCTGCGTCGGTTCAACCTTGCGGAACGTCAGCTTGACACTGCTGTTGAGCCGCCGCCCCGCCTGCCGCCGCACCAGCGCCCGGTGCAGCAGTCCCTTGTGGCCGACCGTGCCTTCGGCATAGGGCTGGTCCGAGGGCGAGCCCAGCGCCATTGCCGCCAGCGCCTGGTTGCGCTCCGCCGCGCTCTTCTCCAGCAGCTTGTCCAGCGCCATGCGCGCCCGCACCTGTGCCGCCAGCGCGGTATCGCCCGGGTTGGCGCGGGCGCGGTCGGCGTCCCATGGCAGTTGCACCTTGCCGGCCAGCCGGCGCAGCGCGGCGCGCAGTTCGGCGCCGTCCATGCGGGTCTCCTGCACGATCCACACGGCATCGTGGCGCACCGCCGCCTCGGCGTCGGCCATGCGGCGCACCAGCGCCGGCTGCAGCGCGGGCGCCGAAAATTGCCGCGCGCGGCGCACCGCGTTGAGGGCAATGCGGCGTACCTGCGGGTTGGCGTGGTCGAACAGGTCGTCGATCACGCGCGCCGCGGTGTCGGCCGAGCCGATCATCTCGGCCAGCTGTCCGGCCAGCGAGACTTCTTCCACGCCGCTCAGCTTGGTGCGGCTGAGCCGGTTCAACTTGAACAGCAGGATGTGATATCGCAGCATAGGCTCTTGCGCGGCAGGCATGCCGCGGGTCGCGCCCGGACGGATGCCGGGCCATAAGAGGCTATCGGCGCGAGGCGGGCGCGACTTTAGCGCGGCCGGCGGGCTCAGCGCTGCGCCTGGCGGCGGATCGTGCGCGACAGCACGATCACCGGCAGCAGCCCGACCGCGACGATCACCAGCGAGGCGGTCGCGGCCTCGGTCAGGCGTTCGTCGGCGGCCAGGTTGTAGGCCTGCACCGCCAGCGTGTCGAAATTGAACGGCCGCATCACGAAGGTGGCCGGCAGTTCCTTCATCACGTCGACAAAGACGATCAGCGCGGCGGTCAGCAGGCTGCCGCGCAGCATCGGCAAATGCACGCGCCGCAGCGTGGCGCCGGGGCCGTGGCCCAGGCTGCGCGCGGCCGCGTCCATGCTGGGCGTGATCTTGCCCAGTCCGGCGTTGACGGTCTGCAGCGCCACGCCCAGGAAGCGCACCAGCAGCGCGTAGACCAGCGCGGCGATGCCACCGGTCAGCAGCAGTCCCACCGACACCCCGAATTGCTGCTGCAGCCAGGCCGACAGCGCATTGTCCAGCCGCGCCACCGGCACCAGCACCCCCACCGCGATGACCGAGCCCGGCAGCGCATAGCCCATGCCGCACACCCGGGTCAGTCCGCGCATCAGCCAGCTGCGCTTGCCGTTGACCGCGCGCGCGGCGTAGCCCACCGCCAGCGCGACCGCCACCGCCGCCAGCGCGGTGGCGCTGGCGAGCAGGAAGCTGTTGCGCACCAGGCCGACAAAGCGCGGGCCGAACTGCGCGTCGCCATCGGTAAAGGCCATCCGGCACAGCATCAGCGCGGGCACCACGAAGCCCAGCAGCACCGGCACCAGGCATGCCGCCAGCGCCAGCCAGCCGCGTGCGCCGTCCAGCGTCCAGGCCGCGGCCCGGCGCTGGTTGCCGAACACCTGCGCGCGGCCGCGGCTGGCGCGCTCCATCAGCAGGATCGCGGCGACGAACAGCAGCATGCAGGCCGACAGCTGCGCCGCGGCGTTCTTGTCGCCCAGCGAGAACCAGGCGCGGTAGATGCCGGTGGAGAAAGTCGGGATGGCGAAATAGGCGACGGTGCCGAAGTCCGCCAGCGTTTCCATCATCGCCAGGGCGGTGCCGGCGACGATGCCCGGGCGCGCCAGCGGCAGCACCACGCGCCAGAGCCGGCTCCAGGTGCCGTGGCCGAGCAGGCGCGCGGCCTCGAGCGTGTTCTGGGTCTGCTGCAGGAAGGCGGCGCGCGCGGTCAGGTAGACGTACGGGTATAGCACCAGCGAAAACAGTGCGATCGCGCCGCCGAGCGAGCGGATTTCGGGAAACCAGTACTCGCGCGCGCGCCAGCCGGTCAGCTCGCGCAGCCAGCCCTGCACCGGTCCGGCGAACTGCAGCGCGTCGGTGTAGGCGTAGGCGATCACATAGGCCGGCATCGCCATCGGCAGCACCAGCGCCCATTCCATCACGGCGTGGCCGGGGAAACGGCAGGTCGAGACCAGCCAGGCGGTGGTCACGCCCAGCAGCAGCACGCCCGCGGCGACGCCGCACAGCAGCCAGACGGTATTGAGCACGTATTCGGCCAGCACCGTGTCGATCAGGTGGCGCCAGGTGTCGCCGGCGGGCAGCAGCACGGCCGAGGCGATCACCAGCACCGGCACGGCAATCAGCAGCGCCATCGCCACGGTGGCCAGGGTCAGGGGATGGAAGCGGCGGCGGCTGGACAGGAGCATGCGCGGGAACGGTGAGCAAAGTGCCGCCCGCCGGAGCTGTGCCTTCCGGCGCGGTGTGCGGGCCAACGCATTCTAGCAATGCCGGCGGCGTCGGCGCGTCGAGCCAGGCTGGGACACCGGCCGCACCGGCCGACACGTCCCTATAATGCGCACATGCGAACCGATTCCTATTCACGACTGCCTGGGACCCAGGCCCGCACCCGTCCGGCTGGCCGTGCCGATGCTCGGGATGGGGTCGTGCCAGTTCCGGCTGTCATCGAGGTGGAGCGTATCCGTCACACCTTCGGCCGCCATGCCGTGGTCAAGGGCCTGTCTTTCACGGTGGCGCGCGGTCATATCGCCTGCCTGCTGGGGCCGAGCGGCTGCGGCAAGACCACGGTGCTGCGCGCGATCGCGGGTTTCGAGCCGCTGCAGGACGGGCGCATCGTGCTGGACGGGCGGACCGTGTCCTCGTCGGGCGCGCTGCTGCCGCCGGAGCAGCGCCGCATCGGCATGGTGTTCCAGGACTACGCGCTGTTTCCGCACCTGGACGTGACCGCCAACGTCGGCTTCGGCCTGACGCGCGCAAGCCGGGCCGAGCGCGCGGCGCGGGTCGACGAGGTGTTGCAGCTGGTGGGCCTGGACGGCGCCGGCCGCCAGTATCCGCACGAGCTGTCCGGCGGCCAGCAGCAGCGCGTCGCGCTGGCACGCGCGCTGGCGCCGCGCCCCGAGCTGCTGCTGCTCGACGAGCCGTTCTCCAACCTCGACGTCGACCTGCGCGAACGCCTGAGCCTGGAAGTGCGGGCGATCCTGAAGGCGCAGGGCACCACCGCCATCCTGGTCACGCACGACCAGCACGAAGCCTTCGCCATGGCCGACGAGATCGGCGTGATGCACGACGGCGTGATCGAGCAATGGGGCAGCGCGCACGACCTGTACCACCGCCCGGCGTCGCGCTTCGTCGCCGGCTTTATCGGCCAGGGCGTGCTGATGGCCGGGCGGATGCGCGATGCCGCGCAGATCGAACTGGAACTGGGCCTGCTGCGCCCCGCTGTGCCGCTGGACCTGCCGGCCGGCGCGGCGGTCGACGTGCTGGTGCGCCCCGACGACATCATCCATGACGACGCCAGCCCGATGCGCGCCGAGGTCGTGCACAAGGCCTTCCGCGGCGCCGAGATCCTGTACACGCTGCGCCTGGCCAGCGGCGGGCGCGTGCTGGCGCTGGTGCCCTCGCACCACAACCACGCGGTGGGCGAGCGCATCGGCATCCGCGTCGAGATCGAGGACGTGGTGGCGTTTGCCGCCTGAGCGCGCGCGCAAGCACACAAGCGCGCCGGCGCCGATGGTCTACACTGTGGCGTTCTGCATCTTGCGCACTGACAGGGCCTGACTACCGTGGCGGACACGCTGTTTTCCGAATCTCCCGACCGTTCCCGGCAACCGCTGGCGGAGCGCCTGCGCCCGCGCACCATCGACGAGGTGATCGGCCAGCAGCACCTGCTTGGCGCGGGCAAGCCGCTGCGCGTGGCGTTCGAGTCCGGCGAGCCGCATTCGATGATCCTGTGGGGGCCGCCCGGGGTGGGCAAGACCACGCTGGCGCGGCTGATGGCGGATGCGTTCGACGCCGAATTCATCGCGCTGTCGGCGGTGCTGTCGGGCGTCAAGGACATCCGCGAGGCGGTCGAGCGCGCCGAGCAGTTCCGCGCCCACGGCCGGCGCACGCTGGTGTTCGTCGACGAGGTGCACCGCTTCAACAAGAGCCAGCAGGACGCGTTCCTGCCGCACGTGGAAAGCGGCCTGTTCACCTTTATCGGCGCCACCACCGAAAACCCGTCGTTCGAGGTCAACGGCGCCTTGCTGTCGCGCGCGGCGGTCTACGTGCTCAAGAGCCTGGACGATGCCGAGCTGACCCAGCTGGCGCTGCGCGCCTCCGAGGAACTGGGCGGCATCGGCTGGCAGGATGAAGCGCTGCAGCTGATCGTCGCCTCGGCCGACGGCGACGGGCGCAAGCTGCTGAACAACATCGAGATCGTCGCGCGCGCCGCGCGCAATGCCGGCGCGGCGCAGATCGATACCGCGCTGCTGGGCAGTGCGCTGTCCGAAAACCTGCGCCGCTTCGACAAGGGCGGCGATGCCTTCTACGACCAGATCAGCGCGCTGCACAAGTCGGTGCGCGGCTCGGACCCGGACGCCGCGCTGTACTGGTTCTGCCGCATGATCGACGGCGGCGCCGACCCACGTTACCTGGCGCGCCGCATCGTGCGCATGGCGTGGGAGGATATCGGCCTGGCCGATCCGCGCGCCGCGCGCATCACGCTGGACGCGGCCGAGACCTACGAGCGGCTGGGCTCGCCCGAGGGCGAGCTGGCGCTGGCCCAGGCGCTGATCTACCTGGCGGTCGCGCCCAAGTCCAACGCCGGCTACAACGCCTACAACGCCGCGCGCGCCTTCGTCGCCAAGGACAAGTCGCGCGCGGTGCCGGTGCACCTGCGCAACGCGCCGACCCGGCTGATGAAGGAGCTGGGCTACGGCCACGCCTACCGCTACGCGCACGACGAGCCCGAGGCCTATGCCGCCGGCGAGCATTACTTCCCGGACGACCTCAAGGCGCAGGGCTGGTACCAGCCGGTGCCGCGCGGGCTGGAAGGCAAGATCGCCGACAAGCTGCGCCACCTGCGCGAGCTGGACCAGGCCTGGCATCGCGAACAGCGCGCCGCGAAGGCGAAGGATGGCGCGAAAGACGGCGACAAGGGCAGCAAGTCGGGCGAACAGGTTTGACGGCTTGCTAACGGGTGTGCAGTAAAATGGCGGGTCCGCCGGCATGTCGCTGGCCCTGCACTCCACCTTAGCAACATGCTCGACATCCAGCTGTTCCGCAAAGACATCGACGCCGTGGCGCAACGCCTTGCCACGCGCGGCTTCCAACTCGACGTAGCGGCGTTCCAGGCACTCGAGGCCGAACGCAAGCAACTGCAGACCCAGACCGAGGAACTGCAGGCGCGCCGCAACAGCCTGTCCAAGCAGATCGG
>JABFVP010000150.1 GCA_013362725.1 Cupriavidus sp. | reverse complement strand
CTTAAACGATCGTTGGTACCATACATAGGTCCATATTCACGATATTTGCTGGAGCCACTTTGAAGGAAACGATTCTGTCCGAGTTGTTGCTGCAGCGGCTGGAGCGCCCGGCGGGGACGCAGGCGGAGCGCAACGGAACGCATATGAACCGCCAGCTGTATGAGCTGATTCGGCAGGAAATCCTTGCTGGCTCTATCTCTGCGGGCAGCAAGCTGCCGGCATCACGGCTGCTCGCGACCGAGATAGGGGTTTCCCGCAATACCGTTCTGTATGCGTATGAGCAGTTGCTGGCGGAAGGCTATGTCACCGCATCGACGGGAAGTGGCACCTTTGTCTCGCAGACTTTTCCCGACCATAGTGCATTGCACAAGGCCGGTGCCCGGATTGGCACCACGTCTGTGCCCGCAGTGCAGCAGAATTCAAACCGCTTCGATCTGTCGCGGCGCGGCATGCATCTCGTCTCCAACGCCGGCGCGTCGGATAGGCAATGGGGCGCCTTCATGGCGGGCGTGCCCGATGTCTCGCTGTTCCCGCACGCGACCTGGGCCCGGCTGCTGAACAAGCACTGGCGCAATCCGCGCCCGGAATTGCTGACCTACGCCCACCACGGCGGCTATCTGCCGCTGCGGCGCGTGCTGGCCGAGCACCTGCGGCTGGCGCGCGCCGTGCGCTGCGAGCCCGAGCAGATCATCCTGACCACCGGAATCCATCAGGCCATCGACCTGATCGCGCGGCTGCTGGCCGACCCGGGGGACAAGGCATGGATGGAAGACCCCGGCTACTGGGGCACGCGCAGCCTGCTGACCAATGCGGGCGTCGACGTGATTCCCGTGCCGGTGGATAACGAAGGCATCGCGCCCGACGCGGCGCGGCTGCAGGATCCGCCGCGCTTTATCTTCGCCACGCCGTCGCACCAGTACCCGCTCGGCACCGTGATGAGCCTGACGCGGCGGCGCATGCTGCTGGAATACGCGCGGCAGCGCGGCGCCTGGATCGTCGAGGACGACTACGACAGCGAGTTCCGCTTCGAAGGGCGGCCGCTGGCTTCGCTGCAGGGCCTGGACGAGCACGACCGGGTGATCTACATGGGCACCTTCTCCAAGACGCTCTTTCCCGGGCTGCGCATGGGCTTCATGGTGTTGCCCAAGCCGCTGGCGCCGCATTTCGCCACCGGCCTGTCGGAACTGTTCCGCGAGGGACAGCTGATGCAGCAGGCGGTGCTGGCTGACTTTATCGAGGAAGGCCATTACGCCACGCACCTGCGCCGCATGCGCCAGCGCTATGCGCAGCGCCAGGGCCTGCTGCGCGAAGCCATTGCCAAGCGCTTCGGCCAGGACTGGCCGACCTCGACACACGAGGCGGGCCTGCATCTGGTGATGCACCTGCCGCCCGGCGCCGACGATCTCGGCATCAGCATGGCGGCGCGCACGCAGGGCCTGTCGGCACGGCCGCTGTCGCGCTACTACAGCGACGAGCAGCGCGCGCGGCAGGGGCTGCTGCTGGGCTACGCATGCGTGCCGGAGGACGATATCGGACCCGCCTTCCACAAGCTTGCCGAAGTCATCGAGCCTGCGCTGGAGCACCTGGCCCGTACGCGCCAGCCCCCACGCGAATTCAGCGCGCGCATCAATAGCGAAGCGTGGAGCGGTGCGTGAGGTGGCGCCACCGCGCCGGCGCCGATTGGCTCTTATCATCGTGCACTGCCTTGCCCTAGCATTGTGCGCTGCGCCTGGGCGCTCTCCTTCGCTCCCGCAGCGCCACCGACTCCCTTAACCGGAAAGACCCACGATGGCTCCCGTGCAAGACCGCTCCGCCCTGCTGGCCGAACTGGCCGGCGTCCTCGATTCCGCCGGCCGGCAAAGTCGCGATGCCATCGAAACCCGCTTCCGCAAGGACTGGTATGCACCGCTGGACCCGCAGCCGCCGGTCGCAGTGATACGGCCGCGCAGCACGGCCGAGGTGTCGGCGGTGCTGGCCATCTGCAACCGCCACCGGCAGCCGGTGGTGCCGCAAGGAGGCCTGACCGGCCTGGCGGGCGCCGCCACGCCTGCCGGCGGCGAACTTGTCTTGTCGCTCGAGCGCATGCGCGGGGTGGAAGAAATCGATGCGCAGGCCGGCACCATGACCGTGCTGGCCGGCACCACCTTGCAGGCCGCGCAGGACGCGGCGCGCGCGGCAGACTGGCTGTTTCCGGTGGACCTGGGCGCGCGCGGCAGTTGCCAGATCGGCGGCAATATCGCCACCAACGCCGGCGGCAACCGCGTGATCCGCTACGGCATGATGCGCGAGCAGGTGCTCGGGCTGGAGGCAGTGCTGGCCGACGGCACCGTGGTCAGCTCGCTCAACAAGATGCAGAAGAACAACGCCGGCTACGATCTGCGCCAGCTCTTTATCGGCAGCGAAGGCACGCTCGGCGTCATTACACGCGCCGTGCTGCGTCTCGCGCCGCTGCCCGGCAGCACGCAGACCGCGCTGTGCGCGCTGCGCAGTTATGCAGACGTGGTGGCGCTGCTGCGCCATGCGCAGCGCCGGCTGTCGGGGCGTGTATCGGCCTTCGAGGCGATGTGGGCCGATTTCTATGAACTGGTGACGACGCGCGTGCCGGGCGTGCGCGCGCCGCTGCCGGCCGGCTCACCGTTCTATGTGCTGGTCGACCTGCAGGGCAACGACGCCGAACAGGACGGCGCGGCCTTTGAATCGATGCTGGAAACGGCGATGGAAGCCGGGCTGATCACCGACGCTGCCGTTGCCACCAGCGAGAAGGAAGCCGAGAGCTTCTGGAGGCTGCGCGACGCGGTCGCCGAATTCCCGGTGATGTGGGCGCCCAATGCCGCCTACGACGTGAGCGTACCGATCGGCCAGATCGGCCGCTTCGCCGAGAGCCTGCGCGCGGCGGTGCTGGCGCGCTGGCCGCACGCCGAGCTGGTCAACTTCGGCCATGTGGGTGACAGCAACCTGCATGTCAGCGTTTATCTTCCCGGCGCGACGGCGGAGGACTTTCCCGAGCATGAGATCAGCGAGGTGCTCTACCCCAAGGTGCAAGAGTTCGACGGCAGCATTTCCGCCGAGCACGGCATCGGCACGCACAAGAAGCCGTTCCTCGGGCATTCGCGCACGCCCGAGGCGCTGGCGCTGATGCGCTTGCTCAAACGGTCACTGGATCCCAACCTTATCTTGTGCCCGGGCCGGGTAATCGACGTGGACCCAAAACTGCCAAGGTCAGGCAAGGACGCATAAATGAGTCAGTCTCTCAGCGTGAAGCGCTGCCGCTGCCGCCCGGACCCGCCACGCCGCCCTGCCAGCTGCAAGCCTTGACCAATGGCTGGGGTCAGGGTCATCGTCGTTCCTTTTTTGCAAGGGCTGGGCGCGATACTGCCAGCTGGCGCACTCAGCTCAGCGCAGCCAGCAGCCTGCCCTGCGCCGACTCGCCGTCCGGCCCCGGCTGGCGCACATAGCTGCCTTCGGGCGTCATCTTCCACGCTTCGCGATGGTCGGACAGATACGGCTCCAGGCCCTCTGCGAGAACCCTTTCCTTCAAGCGGGGATCGAGCACCGGAAAACATATTTCGATCCGACGCGACAAGCTGCGTTCCATCCAATCCCCGCTCGACAGCATGATCTTGTCGGCGCCGCCGTCGTGGAAGCAGAAGATGCGCGAGTGCTCGAGGAACCGGCCCATCACCGATTTCACCGTGATGTGTTCGGACAGTCCGGCGACACCCGGACGCAGCGCGCACGCGCCCCGCACGATCAGGTCGATGCGCACGCCCTGGCCCGACGCGTCGTACAGCGCCTCGATCAGCTCGGGCTCCAGCAGCATATTCATCTTGGCGACGATGCGCCCCTGGCGCCCGGCCCGGGCATGCTCGATCTCGCCCCGTATCGCCGCCAGCAACTGCTGCTTCAGCGTAAACGGCGATTGCCAGATATGGGTCATGCTTTGCGTCTGGCCGCGGCCGGTCAGCTGGCTGAAGACCTGGGCCACGTCCTGCGTCAGCGCTTCATCGCAGGTCAGCAAGCCGAAATCCGTATAGCTGCGCGAGGTCTCGTGATGATAGTTGCCGGTGCCGAGATGCACATAGCGCCTGAGCCGCCCGTCCTCGCGCCGCACCACCATCAGCATCTTGGCGTGCGCCTTGAAGCCGACCACGCCATAGACCACATGCGCCCCCACTTCCTCGAGTTGCCCCGCCCAGCCGATGTTGGCCTCTTCGTCGAAGCGCGCCATCAGCTCCACCACGGCCGTGACCTCCTTGCCGTTGCGCGCCGCCTCGAGCAGCGACGACAGCAGCGCCGAATCGTGCCCGGCCCGATACACCGTCTGGCTGATCGCCACCACGTCAGGATCCTGCGCCGCTTGCCTGACGAAATCGACCACCGGCGCAAACGACTGGAACGGATGGTGCAGCAGGATGTCGCCATCGCGCATGGCGCGGAAGATATCGGGCTGGTCCCGCAGCGCCTTTGGCAAGCCCGGCCGGAATGGCGGGTATTTCAGTTCGGGCCGGTCGACCTGGTCCGGCACCTGCATCAGGCGGACCAGGTTGACCGGGCCGTTGACCGCGAACACCTCGCCTGGCGCGAGGCCAAACTGTTCCTGCAGGAACGCGGTCATGGCACGCGGGCAGTTGTCGGCCACCTCGAGCCGCACCGCATCGCCAAGGTGCCGGTGCGGCAGTTCGCCCTGCAGCGCCTCGCGCAGGTTCTTGACCTCTTCCTCGTCGACAAACAGCTCGCTGTTGCGCGTGACCCGGAACTGGTAGCAGCCGCGAACCGCCATGCCGCTGAACAGCTCGCCGACGTGGGCATGCAGGATCGAAGACAGGAACACGAAGCCGTGTTCGCATCCGGCGACCTCCGCCGGCAGCGCGATCACGCGCGGCAAGGCCCTGGGCGCCTGCACGATGGCATTGCCGGAGCTGCGGCCGAACGCATCCTTGCCTTCGAGTTCGACGGCGAAGTTCAGGCTCTTGTTCAGCACCCGCGGGAAGGGATGCGCCGGGTCCAGCCGGATCGGCGTCAGCACCGGCATCAGCTCGGCAAAGAAGAATTCGCGAATCCAGTCCTGCTGCGCGGCGTTCCACGATGGCCTTCGCAGGAAGCAGATCTGCTTCTGCGCCAGGGCGGGAGTCAGCACGTCATTGAACAGCCGGTACTGTTGCTCGACCAGTTCACGCACGCGCTGGTTGACCGCGGCATAAACGGCCTGCGGCGTCAGCCCGTCCGGGCCGACCACCGGCGACGACAGCGCGCACTGTTCCTTCAATCCCGCCACGCGGATTTCGTAGAACTCGTCGAGATTGCTGCTGAAGGTGCACAGGGCCCGCAGGCGCTCTAGCAGCGGCATGGCCGGATCGGCCGCCTGCTGCAGCACGCGGTGAAAGAAATCCAGCTGGCTGAGTTCGTGGTTGATGTAGCGCGCATTGCCGTTGGGCAAGGCGGCCGCCTCTGCCGGGTGGCTCCCGCGGGGATCCTGCGGTTCGTCCCGCATGACGCCAGATTCGTGTCTCATGATGCCGTGCCAAGAGAAACTGTTTTCAGATTCTAGCTGGCGTATCGCGCATATCGGCGCGGTTCCGCGCCCGGCGTTCGCGAAAGACGCCCTGCCTCGAACTCCCATACCCAGCCAATGTGACGGCTACACCAGCTAAGCCGTCTGCAAGGCGCCGCCGCGCGCCATGCGGCGGATCGCCTGCGGCGGTTGCCCGAAGGCGCGCAGGAAGGCCCGCCGCATGCGCTCGGGATCGCCAAAGCCGGTATCCCGGGCCACCACGTCGATGGGATGGCGGCCGCTCTCCATCATCAGCCGCGCCGCCTCCACGCGCAGGCGCTCCACGGCCTTGGCCGGGCTCTGCCCGGTTTCGTCGCGGAAGGCGCGCGAGAACTGCCGGGCGCTGAGGTGCGCGGCATTCGCCAACTGCTCCACCGAGAGGTCCTGCCCCAGGTTCTGCCGCGCGAAGTCCAGCGCGCCGCGAATGCGGTCGGAGCGCGGCTCCAGGTCCAGCAGCGCCGAAAATTGCGACTGGCCGCCGGCGCGGCGATGGTACACAACCAGGCTCTTGGCCACCGCGCGCGCGACGGCGGCGCCCGCGTCCTTCTCCACCAGTGCCAGCGCCAGGTCGATGCAGGCCGACATCCCGGCCGAGGTCCACACCGGACCGTCGATGATGAAGATGCGATCTTCCTCCACGCTGACGTCCGGGAAGCGGCGCCGCAGTTCCTCGGCGTAATACCAGTGCGTCGTGGCACGGCGGCCGGCCAGCAAGCCCGCTTCCGCCAGGGTGAAGGCGCCGGTACAAGTCGCGCCGATGCGCCGCGAAGTGCGCGCCGCGCGCCGCAGAAACTTCACCAGCGCCGGCGGCGCAGGCAGGACGTCATTGTCTCCCACCACCAGCACGGTATCGAAGCGACGCCTGCCAAAGGGCGCGGTGCT
>JABFVP010000145.1 GCA_013362725.1 Cupriavidus sp. | reverse complement strand
ACCCACCCGCACCTGCGCCGGCGCCGGAACCGGCCCGCGGGGCCGAGCCGCTGCCCACGCCGGAGACGGTTGCACCCGAGCCGGAAGCCCCGGCGCAGGCCGAGCCCGAGCCGCAACCAGTGCCACCGCTGGAAGCGGCGCCGCAGCCGGATCCGCAACCCGAACTTCAGCCGGAAGCGCAGCCTGATTTGCAGGCGGATGTGCAACCGAAGGCGGGCAGCCGCTCCGGCGCGCGCAAGCGCGCGGCGCGCCGGCCGGAGGTGACGTTGAGCGAGACGCCGTGGCCGATTGACCAGTCGGTATTCGCCGCGCCGGGCACGACCGTGCTGACGGCGACGGTGGAAGCGGAGCCGCAACCGGCTGCTGCCGAAGCGGAAACCGCACCGGCGCCGGCGCGCAAGACGCGCAAGCGTCCGAGCAAGAAGGCAGAGTAAAAACCGCTGCTGGTTTTCTCCCCTCTCCCGCCTGCGGGGGCGGGGGGGGGGGGAGTGGGCGGGAGCCACTACGGAGTCGAGCATATCGTTCTTGCTGGCGCCGGCCCTCTCCCGTGCGCGGGAGAGGGGAGCGTTCGCCAGGGTCATCAGACTCCTTCGAGCGCCATCAGCGCAGCAGCCCTACCGCACCAGCTGGTTGATCTCGATGATCGGCATCAGCACCGCCAGAACGATCAGCAGCACCACCACGCCCATGGTCAGGATCAGCAGGGGTTCGAGCAGGCTGGTCAGGAACAGCGTGCGCCGTTCCAGTTCCTGCGCTTCGCCCTGCGCGGCGCGCTCCAGCATCACCGGCAGGTTGCCGGTGGCTTCGCCCGAGCGGATCAGGTGCACCAGCACCGGCGGAAACTGGTTCTGCGCCGCCAGCGCGCGCGCCAGCGAGGCGCCTTCACGCACGCGGGTGTTGGCGTCTTCCACGTTGGCGCGCAGCGCCTCGTTGGTCAGGGTCTCGCCGGCGGCCTGCAGGCTGCGCAGGATCGGCACGCCCGCGGACACCAGGATCGCCAGCGTGCCGGCGAAGCGCGCGGTGTTGTAGCCGCGCACCAGCTTGCCGAGCAGCGGCGCGGTCAGCAGCCAGCGGTGCCATTCCAGCCGCACCGCGGGCTGGCGCAGCAACCGGCGAATGCTAAACGCGGCCACCGCGATCACTGCCAGCGCGGCCCACCACCAGTTGCGCACGAAATCCGACAGCCACAGCATGATGATGGTCAGCGTGGGCAGCTTCTGCTTGGTGTTGGCGAATACGCTCACCACCTGCGGCACCACGTACGACAGCAGGAAGATCACGATCGCGAACGCCACCACGGTGACGATGGCCGGATAGGTGAAGGCCAGCCGGATCTTGGAGGTCAGCGTGTTGCGCGACTCGATATAGCCGGCCAGCCGCTCCAGCACCACGCCCAGGTGGCCGGAGTGCTCGCCGGCCGAGACCAGCGCGCGGTAGATGTCCGGAAAATCGCGCGGATGCTGCGCCAGCGCCACCGACAGCGCGCTGCCGCCCATCACCTCGGCGCGGATGCCGGCCAGCAGTTCATGCACATAGGGCCGCTCGGCCTGGTCGGCCAGCGCGCCCAGCGCTTCATCCAGCGGCAGGCCGGCGACGATCAGGCTGGCCAGCTGGCGCGTGAACAGCGCCTGCTCCTGCGTCGACAGCTTGCGCGCGAACAGCTGGCTGCCGGTGCGCGGCGCGAGGCCGGCGCCGGCGAGCGCATCGACGGTGAGCGGCGTCAGCCCGCGCGCGCGCAGCTGGGTGCGGGCCTGGCGCGCGCTGTCGGCCTCGATCACGCCGCGGTCGGTCTTGCCGGCGGCGTCGGCGGCTTCATAGCGGAAAGCTGGCATGCGGGCGGCTCCGCGTCAGTCGCGCGTGACGCGCAGCACTTCCTCGAGCGAGGTCGCGCCGCTGTCGATCCAGCGCTGCGCGTCGCCGCGCATGGTGTGCATGCCATGCGCCAGCGCCACCTGCTTGATTTCCGATTCGGGCGCCTGGCGGTGGATCATGGTGCGGATTTCATCGTCGACCGTGAGCAGCTCGTAGACGCCCATGCGGCCCTGGTAGCCCGACTGGCCGCACTTGTCGCACCCGACCGGATGCCACAAGGTCTGCAGCGGCTTGCCCTGCGCATGCAGCACCTCGGCCTCGGCTGGCGTGACCTCGATCACTTCCTCCCGCTTGCAGTGCGGGCACAGGCGCCGCACCAACCGCTGCGCCAGCACCCCCAGCAGCGACGACGACAGCAGGAACGGCTCGATCCCCATATCGACCAGCCGCGTCACCGCCGAGGCCGAGTCGTTGGTGTGCAGCGTGGCCAGCACCAGGTGGCCGGTCAGCGACGCCTGCACCGCGATCTGCGCGGTTTCCAGGTCGCGGATCTCGCCGATCATGACCACGTCCGGGTCCTGGCGCAGGATCGCGCGCAGCGCCTTGCCGAAGGTCATGTCGATGCGCGGGTTGACCTGGGTCTGGCCGATGCCGTCGAGGTCGTACTCGACCGGGTCTTCCACCGTCATGATGTTGGTGGTGCGCGCATCCAGCCGCGACAGCGCGGCATACAGCGTGGTGGTCTTGCCCGAGCCGGTCGGCCCGGTCACCAGCACGATCCCGTGCGGCTGGCGGATCAGGTGGTCGAAGCCGCGCAGCGTGTCGGGCGCCATGCCCAGCTTGGCCAGGTCGAGCCGGCCGGCTTCCTTGTCGAGCAGGCGCAGCACCGCGCGCTCGCCGTGGCCGGTGGGCAGCGTCGAGACCCGCACGTCGACCGGCCGCCCGCCCACGCGCAGCGTGATGCGGCCGTCCTGCGGCAGGCGTTTTTCGGCAATGTCGAGCTGCGCCATGATCTTGATGCGCGAGATCAGCGCGCCGTGCAGCGCCTTCTTGGGCCGCACCACGTCGCGCAGCGTGCCGTCGACGCGGAAGCGCACCACCGACGACGATTCGAACGGCTCGATATGGATGTCCGAGGCGCCTTCGCGCGCGGCTTGCGTCAGCAGCGCGTTGATCATGCGGATGATCGGCGCATCGTCTTCGGATTCCAGCAGGTCTTCGACCGCGGGAATGTCCTGCATCAGGCGCGACAGGTCGACCTCGCCCTCGACCTCGCCCACCACCTGCGCGGCGCTGCCGTCCTGGCGGTTGTAGGCATCGGACATGGCATGCTCCAGCGCCTCGGGTTCCAGCACGCGCAGGCGCAATGCGCCGTGCACGCGCGCCACTTCGGCCAGCGCCGTGGGCGAGGTGGCGCGGCTGACCCACACCTCGAGTCCGTCGGGACGCTGGTGCGCGATCAGCAGCGGCGCCTCGCGCGCAAAGCCGTAGGAGACCAGCCGCGCCGCCATCGGCGACGGCGGCTCGAGCTCGGCCGGCGGGTGGATGCCGGCGCTGCCGGTGGCAGCGGCGGAGAGAGAAGTCTGGACTTCGCTGGCCATGACGGGCCTCAATACGGCAGTGCGGCTTCGCCGCGCTGGTTGAGCGGTTGCGGGGTGCTCACCGGCGCTGGCGGCGCGGGTTGGGGCGCGGGTTGCGGGACCGGTTCGGGCATCGGTTGCGGAACTGCCTGCAGCGGCTGTGGCTGACCGGACACGCCGGGCTGCGGCCCGCTTTGCGGCAGCGTCTGCGGCAACGGCAGCGGGCCGGCCACGGCGCCGTTGGTGCGCGGGTTGACGAACGGCGTGGTCGGCGCATCGGCCGGCGGCAGCATCGGCGTATTGGTGTCCCGCACCATGATGTTAGGCGATACGAAGCCCTGCTGCTGCGCGCGCATATAGTCGTAGCGGTCCGCGGTCAGGCGGTCGGTGGCGCCGGCCGTGCGCATCACATAGGGCCGCAGGAACACCAGCAGGTTGGTCTTCGAGCGGTTCTTGTTCTCGTAGCGGAACAGGCCGCCGATCAGCGGGATGTCGCCCAGCAGCGGCACCTTCTGCACGCCGTCGCCGTATGAGTCCTCGATCAGGCCGCCCAGCACGATGATCTGGCCGTCGTCGACCAGCACGTTGGTCTCGATCGAACGCACGTTGGTGGTCGGGCCCTGGATCAGGTTGGCGGTGGCCTGCACCACCGACGACGACTCCTGGAAGATCTGCATCTTCACCAGCCCGCCGTCGGTGATCTGCGGCTTGACCCGCAGCGTGATGCCGACGTCCTTGCGGTCGAAGGTCTGGAACGGCGTGACCGAGGCCGCGCCGCCGGTCTGGGCATAGGAGCCGGTGGTGATCGGGATGTTCTGGCCGATCAGGATCTTGGCTTCCTCGTTCTCCAGCGTGATCAGGTTCGGCGTCGACAGCAGGTTGACGCTGCCGTTCGATCCCAGCGCACGCAGCAGCGCGCCCAGCCCCATCGCCTTGTTGACGATGCCGAGATTCAGGCCGCCCACGTCCTGCACCAGCCCCTGCGCCGCGGCGATGCCGGCGGTGCGGTTGCTGTCGAACAGCGCGCCGGCCAGCGACAGGTTCAGGATGTTCTGCCCGCCGGTGCCGAAGTTGGTGCCGGCAAAGACGTTGTTGTTGCCGCCGGGCGAACTGATCAGGCCCTGCCACTGGATCCCCAGCTGGCTCGCCTGGGTCGCGGTCACCTCGACGATCATCGATTCGATGTAGACCTGCGCGCGGCGCGCGTCGAGGTCGTCGATCACGCCGCGCAGATTGCGGTAGACCGGTTCGCTGGCGGTGATGATCAGCGAGTTGGTGGACGGGTCCGCCTGGATGATGCCGCCCGTGGTCGGCTGGGTGTTGGTGCCGAACGAGGCGGCGAAGGCCGAGTTGCCATAGGCCCCTCCGCTGCCGCCCCCGGCGGTGCCGGTGCCGCCGCGCATGCCGGTCTGGGTAGTGGTGGCGCCGCCGGTGAACTGGCCGCCGGTCGGCGTCGAGACATTGGTCAGGCCCGCCGCGCCGCCGATGCCGCCGGCCTGCGCGCCCGGCTGGGTAGTGGTGGCGAAGCTGCTGTCGGCGGCGACGATGGCGCGCAGCGTCGCCGCCAGCTTGATCGCATCGGCGTTCTTCAGCGGCACCACCCAGATGTTGCCGGGGCGCGCGTAGGGCTGGTCGAGCTTCTCGATCAGCTGGCGCGCCTGCTGCAGGCGCGCGCGGCTGGTGGCGCGGATCATCAGCGAATTGCTGCGCGGCTCGGCCACCACCGAGGTGCGCAGGCTAGCATCGACCGCCGCGCCGCCACCGCCGCCCGCGGCACCGGCTGCGCCCGGGTCCAGCAGCCGCTGCAGCACTGCCGCGGTATCGCTGGCCAGCGCGTGCTTGAGCGGCACCAGCTCGACCTCGCCCGAGGCCGGCGCATCGACCGCGGCAATGATGCGGGCGATGCGGCGCAGGTTGTCGGCGTAGTCGGTGATCACCAGCGTGTTGTTGGCCGGATAGGCGGTGATGGTGTTGTTGGGCGCGATCATCGGCCGCAGCACCGGCACCAGGTTGTTGGCCGACTCGTAGTTCAGCCGGAACACCTGGGTCACCACCTGGTCGCCGCGGCTGGGGCTGCCGCCAATCACGGTGGGCGAACCCTGCAGCTTGGCGTCGGCCTCGGGCACGACCTTGGTGAAGCCGTTGCTCTCGACCATGGCATAGCCCTGCATGCGCAGCACCGAGCCCAGCGTCTGCAGCGCCTGCGCGCGCGATACCGGCTGCTCGGTGACCAGGTTGACGGTGCCCTTCACGCGGGGGTCGATGACGAAGTTCTTGCCGGTGGCCTGGCCGACCGCCTTGATCACGGAGTCGAGATCGGCGTTGACGAAGTTCAGCACCACCTGGTCGCGATTGGCGGGGGTGACGTCGGGCGGCGCCGGCGGCGTGCCCTGGGTACGCGAAGCCGGCGCCCCGGGCTGGGCCCACAGCGGCGCGGGCGCCAGCAAGGAGAGCCCGCAGAGCAATGCCACGGCGCGGGCGCAGGCGGTCTTGAAAACAGGTCGGTTGGCGTGGGTGGTCATAGTCATTTCCGTGGGCTCTGCGCTCTGCGTGGCATCAGAAACGCAGCCTAGTCACATTGTTGTCTCGTCGTCCCAGCAGGCTCAGCAGGCTGGTCAGCTGCGTCGCGGCCTCGGGTTCGGCACGCGCGGTACCCTCGAAGCGCGCCTGCCGCCCTAGCGTGCCGCTGCCTTCCAGCCGCAGCGGACCATCGATGGTGCTCAGTTGCAGCTTGCCGCCGCCCGCGCCGGTCCAGTCGATCTCGGCGCGGTAGCTGCCCAGCGGGCGCAGCCGGCTGACCGCGGCCGATACCTGCTCGATGCGCAGCGTCATATGGCCGGTCATGCCCTGGCCGGAGAAACGGCCCTGCAGCGTGGACCAGTCCACCCGCATCAGGCCGTCCGGGCGCAGCGTGTTGAACGGCGCGCCCACGCCTTCGAGCAGCGACGCGGGCAGCCGTATCGCGCCCGACTGCGCGGTCCAGCCGCCCGGCGTCGCGGTGACCGCGACCGGCGCGGCCATGGCCTCGGAGTGGCTCAGCACCAG
>JABFVP010000184.1 GCA_013362725.1 Cupriavidus sp. | reverse complement strand
CGCATGGCACACCGCTTTGGCCTGCACGGCGGTGCCGATGGCCTCGGCGGTGGCATGGTCGACCGGGTTCTGCCCGACCAGCGCGGCCGGCGCCTTCTCGCAGCGGCCGATGCAGGGGGCGGCGATCACGCGCACCTCGGTGCCGAGCAACGCCGGCAGCTTGTCGATCAGGGCCTGCGCACCGGCCAGCTCGCAGGCAATGCCTTCGCACACCCGCACGGTCAGCGCTGGCGGCGGCGCGATCTGGCCGTCGGCATCCTCGCGCACCACGTCGAAGTGGTGGTAGAAGGTGGCGACCTCGTAGACCTCGGTCATCGACAGCCGCAGCTCGCTGGCCAGCGCCACCAGGTGCGGCATGGCAAGCTGGCCGTAGCGGTCGTTGATGCAGTGCAGGTGTTCGATCAGCAGGTCGCGCCGGCGAGGCATGTCGCCCAGCGCCACGCGCACTTCGGCCAGCGCGGCCGCGTCGACTTGCCGGCCCTTGGGCTGGCGGCGCTTGCGCTGCCGGCTGAGGCCCGTCGCCTCGAGGGGAATGACAACCTGGTTCATGGCGTGCCTGGATGTTGTTTGCGGGGTTGCAGTGCGCGATCAGGAAGGCGCCCGGCGGGCTGCCCTCCTGTCGTACCTTGTTGTTGTCGTATTGTGCTACCGGGCGCGGCGGCTGTGCAGGCATCGCAGCCGCCGCGCCCGGGTACTGCCGGCGCTGGCCGGCGCCGTACTGCTTTCTTCATCAGGTCAGGTCTTCCGGCACCGTACGATAGCCCATCGGTGCCGAGGTATTGGCATGGACATACTTGCGCGCATGCGCTTCGCGCATCGGCTTGAGCACGAACAGCGCCATGATCGCAGTCAATGCCGCCATGCCCGAGGCCACCATGAACACCGCATGCCAGCTGCCGGTCGCGGCCGTGATCACGCTGGAGAACGGCACCAGCAAGGCGGCCGTGCCCTTGGCGGTGTACAGCAGGCCGGCGTTGGTGGCGGCAAACTTCGGCCCGAAGGTGTCGCCGCAGGTGGCCGGGAACAGGCTGTAGATCTCGCCCCAGGCGAAGAACACCACGCCCGTCAGGATTACGAAGGCAACCGGATGGTGGCCGTACTTCGACAGCAGCAGGATGCCGACCGCCTCGACGCCGAAGGCAAAGAACATGGTGCGTTCGCGGCCGATATGGTCGGAGATCCAGCCGAAGAACGGACGCGTCAGGCCATTGAGCACGCGGTCGATGGTCAGCGCGAAGGTCAGCGCCGGCAGAGTCAGGCCGAGGATGGAGATGGGCGCCTCATGCAGGCCGAAGTCCTTGGCGATCGGGCCCAGCTGCGCGGTGGCCATCAGGCCGCCGGCGGCCATCATCACGAACATCGCGTACATGACCCAGAAGATCGGCGACTTCAGCACTTCGCGCGGCGACGCGTTGTAGGTGGCGGCAGCCTTCAGCGTGGTCTTGACCTCGCTCAGGATCTTGGCCGACGGCGGGTACAGGGCCATGCCGAGGATGAACACGACCAGCCCCTGGCCCAGGCCGAACCACAGGAATGCCGCCTCATAGCCGGAGGTCTTGATCATGTTGGCGATCGGCACCACGGTCAGTGCCGAGCCAGCGCCGAAGCCGGCCGCCGTGATCCCTGCCGCCAGGCCGCGGCGATTCGGGAACCACTTCAGCGCATTGCCCACGCAGGTGCCATACACCGCGCCCGCGCCCAGGCCGCCGATGGCCGCCGCAACGTACAGCATCGGCAGCGAGGATGCCACCGAGTTCAGCGCCCAGGCCAGCGCGCACAGCAGGCCGCCGCCCACCACCACCGGGCGCGGGCCGTACTTGTCGACGAGATAGCCCTCGATCGGCACCAGCCAGGTTTCTGTAACAACGAAGATGGTGAATGCGACCTGGATCGCGGTACGGCCCCAGCCGTATTTGTCGTCGATCGGGTTGACGAACAGGGTCCAGCCGTACTGCATGTTGGCGATCATCGCCATGCAGATCACGCCGAAGACCAGTTGCACCCACGGCGACGCAAAGCGCGACGTGGACTCCCTCTGCTGCAATTCCATGATGTCTCCTTATAGCGGCGAGCCGCCAAGGTGGAAGATGGGCGCCTTCAGACGCCTCTGCGTGACTCTCGGGTCGAAGAACAGCTGAGCCGTTCTAGTGCTATACGGTATGTGATATATCAGGTAAGTCAAGCGCATTCTTCGCGGCTATGCAGCATGGAGCCGCGATACCGGTTGCCCGGGTCACCACTGAAGGCGTGCGACTGGTGCGCAGGTGGCATCAATGGCGGCCGCGGCAGCATCGAGAGTCGTTGGGAATCAAGCAGTTACCTTGCTGCGGAAAATAAATCCGCCAGCGCATGGCATCCGCAAGCATGCCGGGGATCGCGCCAGCGAAAAAGCGGGAAAACGATCGGTTCGGGAAAGTCCCTAGATGCAGACATGGAGGTCCGGCCGTGCCTGTATTGATGTGCAAATGTCGGGGAGTACACCCTGGGCCCGCAGGGCAAAATGCCGGTTGGCGGACCAGGAGCGCGCAAGAGCGCCAGCCATTCGCCATCGCGAACAGACGAGGTAAGGGCGGAAGAACGGGAGGGAGAAAGGGAGGAGATAAGCAGAATGGCGGCCGTGCTTGCCATGATGGTCGCAAGGGATGCCGGCCGCTACAGCCCTTGTTTTCAGCGCTTCAGCGCGAAAGCGCCGCGCGCCTGATGGCTTCAGGCATAGGCGAGTTCGCCCGCCGCGGGCACGATGCGCGACGCGCTGGCGCGGCCCACGCCGTCGTTGTGCTGGTCCGAGCCCAGGCCAGCAAAGCGGCCGTGATCCTGCGCGGTCACCAGCACATCCATCGGCAGGCGCGTGGCCAGCAGCGTGGTCACGCCCACGCCGACAGCGATCAGGGCCAGGCCAAGGGCGACGAGAAGAGCGACTTCCATTTGAAAACTCCAGTAGCGTTGTGATCAGGAGTTTTCATTATATGCTGCGCCGCACTATGTGTAAATATCCTGTATGTAATATATCAATAGAGGGGATGCACTAATCCAACACTTTTCTACGCCCCCGGTCACACCATCGCTGGTTCGCGCTTCCGGACTGGAGGCTCCTGGTACTCCTGGCCGCGCAACGCGTCCCAGATCGCGGCAGCGTTGGGTTTCAGCGACCGGCTCTTGCGCCGCACCAGCATCACTGTCGATGTCACCTGTGGCCGCAGCGGCCGCATCACGGCAGCCGGATGCATGCCGCCGGCCTGCGCCCGCGACGGCACAATGCCGATGCCCAGCCCCAGCGCCACCATGCCGAACACTGCGGCGAAATGGCCCAGCAACTGCAGCGAGCCCGCGCGCACGTGATAGCTGCTGAGCGCCTTTTCGACCACGGGCTGCACGCCGCATTGCTGGTCCAGCGTCAGCACGCTGGCATCGCTCAGGTCGCCCCACCCTACGGTGTCATGCTGGGCCAGCGGGTGCTTGGCGGGCAGCACGGCGTGATAAGCGTCGACGCACAAGGGCTCGCAATACAGGTCGTCGCCGGCGCGTGGATCGGTGGCGATGCCGAAGTCGACCTCGCCACTGCGCACGCTCTGCAGCACCGATTCCTGCGGGCGGTCCTTCAGGTGGATGGCGATCGCCGGCCACGCCTGCCTGCAACCGGCCAGCCAGGTCGGCAGCGACATCGAGCTCAGCACCGGGTCCGATGCAATCTGCACCAGGCCCTGGCATGGGCGGCTGGCGCTCTGGCTGTCGCGCAGGGTCTGCTCCACTTCCTCGATCAGGTGGCAGATGCGCTGGGACAGGTGCTGGCCGGCGTCGGTCAGTTCCACCTGGCGCGTGGTGCGGTCGAACAGGCGCTGGTCGATCTCTTCTTCCAGCTCGCGCACGCTGCGGCTGACCGCGGATTGCGTCAGGCCCAGTTCGACCGCGGCACGGGTAAAGCTCTTATGCCGCGCCACCGCGGCAAAGGCTTTAAGTTGCGGCAGCGAGATATTCATGGCGTGCCCCCCTGCCCCGCGCCGGCATGGCCAAGGTGAATGCTGTCTTCAGGCACGGCATGGCGCCGCGGGGCACGCACGGCTGCGATCAATCCGGTCACGGTGGTCTCCTGGTTTGCGTGGCTGTGGGCAGCCATCGTTGTTGTCGGCCATGATGATGGCCGGCGGCTGGCTCCTGCGCTGCCGGAGTGCCGGATTCTGGCGGGAAATGTCGTACGGACGATTGATGCTACTTGAATCTAAGATCAGCACTGCATAAAGTTTTTTATCGTTTATATAGCCGATCGTTTATAGGACGGGAGCAGGATGAAGAACGCGACGCTGCGGCAACTGAAGGTCTTCGAGACCGTTGCCCGCCATATGAGCTTTTCCCGCGCTGCCGAGGAACTGCACCTGACGCAGCCCGCGGTATCGACCCAGGTACGGCAACTGGAGCACCACGTGGGGCTGCCGCTGTTCGAGCAGCTCGGCAAGAAGATCTATCTGACCCCCGCGGGCCATGAAATGCTGCATTACAGCCGCAGCATCATCCAGCAGTTCCGCGAGGCCGAAGACGCCATTTCGCAGCTCAAGGGCATCTCCGGCGGGCGCCTCAATGTCGCGGTGATCAGTGCCGGGGACTATTTCTTTCCGCGGCTGCTGGCCGAATTCATGGACCGCCACGAGGGTGTGACGCTGAACCTGGCCGTGCATAACCGCGAGGAACTGCTGCACCAGCTGGCCGGCAACCTGACCGACCTCGCCGTGATGGTGCGCCCGCCCGAGGGCATGGACACCATCAACGAGGCCTTCGCCCCGCACCCTTACGTGATCGTCGCCGCGCCCAGCCACCCGCTGGTGGGCGAGCGCAATATCCCGCTGGCCGCACTGGCCGACGAAGCCTTCGTCTCGCGCGAGAAAGGTTCGGACACCTGGAACTCGATGCAGGAAGGCTTTGCCGGCCGGCTGTCGAACCTGCGCATCGCCATGGAGATCAAGAGCACCGAGACCATCAAGCAGGCGGTGATCGCCAATATGGGCATCGCCTTCCTGTCGGCCCATACCGTGGGCCTGGAACTGCAGGCCGGCAAGCTCGCCGTGCTCGATATCGAAGGCTTTCCGGTAATGCTCAACTGGTACGTGGTGCACCGCAAGAACAAGCGGCTGCCGCCGGTGGCGCTGGCGTTCAAGCAGTTCTTGATGGAAGAAGGCGCCGAGCTGATCCAGACCATCACAGGGGTGGAAGGCCCGATCCGCCAGGACGCCTGAGATGGTGATATAAACGATGGTTTATGGTTTCTCTATGAAACTTTAATTATCGTAAATCGTTCGCCATGCTTATGCTTCTCTCAACCCCACTGCCAGCGCGCACCCGAGGAGACCAGCATGAACCCCGCCCAGCACGAAAGCCGCCACGCCGCCATCACGGTCGGCGCCGACAACCAGCCGATCCCGCGCGAAACCCAGCTCGCGGCGTACAACGCGGCCTTTATCGAACTGGGACTGCGCTTCCGGTGGGACGCTGCCATGTATGAATGGCTGTGCGGCATCGAATGCGAAAAGGGACGCGTGGCCCGCTATATCGAGGAATACCACCCTCACCTGCTGGCCGCCTACGACGCCGCGTTCCTGAGCGGCCTGATCTTCGAGAAAAAGAACGAGTACCTGCGCGCGGTCGGCCACCTCAACTGAGCGGCCCGATCGGTTCACGGCGAGGCGCGCGCCCGCGGCCTCGCCGTTTTTTGTTCAGCTGACCTTGGCCACCATCATGTAAAAGATCGCCAGGAACGAGAACAGCGCCGGAAAGCCCAGCCCGAACCACCACCAGAACAGGCGCCAGTAGGTGCGCGGCAACTGCGGGCCGGTACAGTCCAGCGCCACGTCGCGCATGCGCTTCTGCAGCCAGACCACCGGCAGCCAGCAGGCAATGGCGATGGCGTAAAGCACCACCGACCACTTCAGCCACGGCACCGACCACGAGAACCCGGCCATCTTCACCAGCGCATAGCCGGTCAACGGCTGCAGGATGGCCGTGGATGCAGTAAAGATCCAGTCGGCGATCACCACCATGCGCGCGGTCGCGGCAACGGTGCGGACGTTGCGCGTCAGCGTCGCGCCGACCAGGTAGAAGGCACTGCCCACGCCGGTGCCGAACAGGAAGGTGGCCGACAGGATATGCAGCCACTTCAGCGTGACGTAGTCCATGCCCGCTCCTCGCTCAGATGCAGCCACCACAGCACGGCCAGCATCGGCACGTTCTTGCTGAGCGGGCCATACGGATGCAGCCAGTATTCCGGCAGGCGCACGCTGATGATGGCGGTGTAGCCCAGGATCAGCGTGATCTGCGCCAGCCACAGCCAGCGCGGGCGCCGCGGCAGCACGCACAGCACGCCGAAGGCCAGGTCCAGCAGCGCGGCGCCAAACAGCGCCAGCGGCTGCAGCGCCGCCGGCACGCCCGCGCGCGCCAGCAGCGCATAGCTGTCGGCC
>JABFVP010000661.1 GCA_013362725.1 Cupriavidus sp. | reverse complement strand
TACAGCTTCCAGAAAGACCTGGCGCCGGTGTCCACGCTGGCGATGGTGCCCAATGTGCTGGTCATCAACAGCGCCAGGACCCCGGTAAAGAACGTAGCCGAGCTGGTCGCGCTGGCAAAGAAGGCTTCGCCGGAACTATCGTACGGCTCGAATGGCAACGGCACCGCGCAACACCTGATCGGCACGCAGTTCCAGACCACCACCGGCGTGAAGCTGCTGCATGTTCCGTACAAGGGAAGCGGCCCCTTGACCACTGACCTGCTTGGCGGCCAGGTATCCATGTCCTTCGACACCCTGACCACGGTCCTGCCTCACATCCAGGGCGGCAAGCTCAAGGCGCTGGCGGTGACCACGGCGAAGCGCTCCACCGCGCTGCCCGAGGTACCGACCATGGAGGAGTCCGGCCTCAAGGGCTTCGATATCGGCACGTGGTTCGGCGTGCTCGCCCCCGTCGCTACGCCCAAGCCGGTGCTCACGCGCCTGAATGCCGAGATCGTCAGGATCGTGAATTCGGCCGACTTCCAGCAACGCATGCTGGCCGCGGGCGCCGAGCCGATGTCGAGCACGCCCGAAGCGTTTGCCCGGCGCATCAGCGACGAGACCAGCAAGTTCGCCGCGCTGGTCAGGGACGGCAAGGTCACCATCGAGTAAGGCGATCGCGAGACATGCCGTGCGGCGCGAGCCAAGGCCGGCGCATGGCCGGCGCCGCCCTCATTCGAGTTGCTGGATCCGGATCATGTTGCCGGCCGGATCGCGCACCGCGAAGTCGCGCACGCCGTAAGGCTGGTCTGTCGGCTCCTGCACGATCTCGGCGTCGCGGTCCTGCAGGCGCTGGAAGACGGCATCCAGATCCTTCGCGCCAAGCAGCAGCATGGCAAAGGTACCCTTGGCCATCATCTCGGCGATGGTGCGCTTCTCGTCGTCGGTAACGCCCGGGGTCGCGTTTGGCGGGTACAGGACGATGGCAGTGTCGGGCTTGCCCTTCGGGCCGACGGTGATCCAGCGGTGGCCGCCAAAGGCGACATCCTTGCGGACCTCGAAATCCAGGGCGTCCCGGTAAAACGCCAGCGAGATCTCCCGATCGGAATGCGGCAGAAAGGTCGAATGAATGGTGAGGTCCATGATCAGTCTCCATAAGGGATGAGGGGTGATGCATGGACGCCAGTCTAGTCGGACGACGGCTCCGGCGCTTCTCGATTCCTGACCGGTCGCGTCACCTGCCTGGCGATGCAGGACGGAATGCCCTCGGCCTCGCGCGCGCAGTCGCGCCGGTAAATGCTGGGCGAGACGCCGACCAGCTCGGTGAACCGCGAACTGAAGGACCCCAGGGACGAGCACCCGACCTCGAAGCAGACCTCGGTGACACTCAGGTCGCCCCGCCGCAGCAGCGCCATGGCGCGCTCGATGCGCCGGGTCATCAGGTAGGCGTAGACCGACTCGCCATAGGCCAGCCGGAACTGCCGGCTCAGGTGGCCCGCCGACATATGCACGCCCCGCGCAAGCGCCTCGACGTCCAGCGGCTGGGCGTAGTCGCGGTCGATGCGGTCGCGGACCCGGCGCAGGCGGGCCAGGTCCCGCAGCACGGTGTCGGGGGTTGCGGCGGGCATCGGCGTATGGTGACATGCTTGCCTGGCAGGCTCAACCCGGTGCGTCGGGAAACTCGCTGGCGCAGCACCCGGCAAGGTGAGCTCGACATTGGCGGCGCTCCGCTCAGCGCCGCCGACGTTTCAAACGACACGCAGCCCACATCGCTCGACACCGGTTTCCGGCATCGACACCGCGGTCCGCGCGGCACACTGGCCGCGCGGCAATTCAAGTCCGCGCACGAAGCGGCCGATATCCACCTGGAGCCGGCAGCTTCCGAGATCGAATTGCCCGCCGCCGGCAAACCAGGAGAAGTACCACCGTGACGATGATCGAACCGATTGCAGCCAATGCAGCGGCTGCCGTGTCGATGGATACGCCCGCGGCAGCCGCCGCGTCCGCCAGCGCAAATGCCAGCGACGCGCCGGGGATTCGTACCCGGGCGGCGGCCAGTACCGAGATCCACATCTCGGCCCCTGGCCATGCGCTGGCTGGCGGCAACCAGGCCGCGTCGGTGCGCGACCACAGCGATGTCGACGACAGCGGCCTGCCCGATCAGGCCAAGGATGCGATCAAGCGCCTGCGCGAATTGCGCGCGCAGCTGGCGCGCAAGCTGCAGGAACTCGAGGCCGCGAAGAACGCCACCACCGGCACGCCGGACCAGAAGCGCATCCGCATCGCGGTGCTACAGCAGGAAATCGCCACCCTGGGCGCCGCCATCACCACCACGACGGCGACACTGAACCAGGCCATTCGCGAACTGCCGGCAGAACAGCAGATGCTGGCGGGCAGCCTGGCGATGCGTTAGCACGCCAGGCTGCATCGCTCAGTCGCGGCATCGTTTAGTCGCGATAGGCCCACAGGTCGACCACGCGGCCGCCGTCGTCCGCGATCAAACGGAACGCGGCCGGCTGGTAGTCCGTATCGATGGCGAGCACGCCGGTGGCACTGGCGGGCAGCGTGCCGCAGGCCGACGTCGACAGCTTCAGGCTCAACGTATTCGGCATGGCCTGCGCGGCGAGCGTTCCCGACAGCTGGCATGCCGACGTGCCGGGGGCGATCTTGCCTTCCGCGGTGACGGTGAAGGTGGCACTGGCGCCGGCAGGCAGCACCGTGGTGTAGGTGCCGGCCACGCTGGCAAGCTCGACGCTGGCAGCGGGCACAGCGGCCCGGCTCAGCAGCCTGACGCTGGCGGACGCGTCCGCGCCCGGCGCGGCGATCCAGCTGCCGCCCTGGTCGCGGCGGTAGATAGCGGTGGCCTTGTCATCCGCATCGGCCAGGGCCAGGTAGCGGCTGCCGTCCGTGCCGGCGTAGTACTTGCCGACGGTCGGGTTGTCGGCGTCGCCCACGCTGACGACGTAGGCGCCGGGCTCCAGGTCGGTGACCGACAAGGTCGCGGTGGCGGGCGGTGCGCCGTGGTCGGACGCGTCGTTGCCGCCGCAGGCGGCCAGCCCCAGCACGGCTGCCAGGGGAAACAGGGAAATCAGGCGTTTCATCGGAACCTGCCTCACTGGCCGAACAGTTCGCCCAGGCGCAGGCGCAGCCATTGCTGGCCGGCGGGACGCTGGTCGAAGCCGATCTGCATGGCGGTAACGGCCGTCCTGGTCTTGTAGACCACGGACTCGTCCTCGGCCTGCGCGGCCGTCGGCGTGCCGCTGCCGGCGCCGATGCCGAGCCCGTACGGCGCCGTGCCGCTGAACTTCAGCGCATAGGCGTCGAAGGTGCCATGCCGCGAGAAGGCGAACGGCGTGGCGGCCGTCGGCGCGTTCGGGAAGTTGACGTTCAGCGCCAGCCCCGCCGGCAGCAGCGGGCCGCCGTTGGCCTTGGCCTGCAGCGTGCCGAGCAGCTTGATGGTCAGCTGCGCCACCACGCCCGACACCGGGCTCGCCAGGCCGGCGTTGTCGACCGAGTCCGTGCCCGCGCTCAGCGCGATCGACGGAATGCCGCGCGCCGCGCCGAACTGCGCATTGCTGACGGTGCCCGAGCTGTTGACGATGCGGCCGACGTTCTGGCCTTCGTTGGGACCGGACAGCACCAGGTCCGGGGCCTTGCCCCAGCGTGCCGGCGCCAGCACGTCGAGGCCGTACATGGTCGCCATCACCGGCGTGCCATGCGCGTAGTGATAGTCGCCGTTGGTATAGCCCGCCTTGGTGAAGGGCCCCACCGCAGGCTCGCCGGTCCTGGCCGCGCCGTTGTGGCAACCGCCCTCGGCCTCGACCTGGGTCTTGTCGTTGTCCGGCACGATGACCGTGGTGCTGTACATCACGATGCCGGCGCCGCGGCCGCTCTGGCCGGTGCAGGGTACGCTGACGATGACGTTGTGGCCGGCGCCCTTGAGCGCGTCGTACAGCGCCTTCAGGTTGCTGGTCAGGCCGTCGTCGTTGGTCAGCAGGATGTTCAGGGCGAAGGCAGGACTCGCCGTGGCGGCCAGCAAGGCCGCGGCGATCAGGCGGGATTTCATGTCGGTGGTAGGTCGAGGCAGTTCAGGAATGCGGGCGAGACATGCCCGCGCGGCAGGCAAGTTACTGCGGGCAGCCCGGTGAGGCTGCCGGGGTGCACGCGCCGGCAGCGCCGATGTAGGTGGCGCGGGCCGGGCGCTGCGCCCTGGGTCGTCCGGGGTGGACGGACGCTACCTTAACCGCGCTTCATGACAGTTGCGTGAACAACAAGGACGCGATGCGCGCTGCCGCGTGCCTGGCGGGCGGCTCGCAAAGCAAGGCGCCGCGGCGCACGCGCGCTCGGTCTTCGCTGATCGGCTTGACGCCGCATTAGGCCTGCGGCCCTTCGATGCCGCACTTGGAACCCCAGAAGCTTTCCTTGACGCCGTCGAACGGTGTCTCGGGCATCAAGACCGCCAGCGATTGATGCCGGGCATGCCGGTTTGCAATTGCCGGGCAAGGTGCGTGCGGTTGGACGTGGAAGGTTCGCGCTGAAGGTGCCAGGCCTACGAGCCCACCTTGAGCTGGCCGCCTCGGCCCAGCCCGCCCTTCACTTCCTGCGCCTTGTAGTTGCGCAGCGAGACCACCATGTTGTTGTAGGCGTCCATGAATGCCGCCACGGTGGCCTTGCCTTCAGGCGTACGTGAGAAACCGCCCAGCCCGCCGGCCGCACCGCCGCCGAGGGCGCCGAAGGCGGCACCGATATTGGTTGCCGTGGAGTTGCCTTCCGAAATGGATAGCTGCACGCCCGACCGGATGTCGAACATGGTCAGGGTTACGACCGATGCCTTGCTTTGCATGGCGCCGCCGACGAGTGCGCCGACCGCGCCGAACAGACCGCCCACACCGGCGGCCAACTGGCCCGTGGAGTCGTTATCGATGATGATAGCCGGCTCCATGTAGTAGTCGGCCGCGACGCGCTGCCCCTTCTGCTGGCGCGAACCGGCCCGGAACTCGCCGGAATTGCGCTGCTTGTCGGTAATGCTCGAAAGTTTGCTTTCGGTGCGGTTGTTGCCGACCGAGGTGATCACGAAGCAGTTCGACTGCTGCACCGCCAGGCGGATCAGTGGCTCGATGGTAGTGACTTTGGTGGCTGCGCCGAAGCTCGCATACCACTCCTTGCCCCGGCCATCATCAACGGCCAGCGTGCCGAGCGGCTTGTCGCAGCGCTCCAGCGAAGGATTGGCATTCACGCTGGTCGCCCCGCCTGCTGCGCCGGTGGCGGCCGTCGGTGCCGTGCCGGTGCTGATGATGCCACCCCCGCTGGCGCAGCCAGCCAGGATCAGGGATGTGGCCAGGCCGGCCACGCGCAGAGGAGTCTTGTTCGACATGAAAACGCGTTCCTGTTGACGGAAGTAATAAGAAAAATCGGGGATGGCAGGGCCTAGCGGGGATGCCAGCCGGCGCGGCCCCATACCCAGTAATACGGATAGCTGCTGTACCAGGCCATCCAGGATTTGCGGTAGGCTTCGCGTACCTGGTACAGGCTCTGTTCGTCGGTCTTGGCTGCTCGCGCTTGCGGCAGCAGGCTCCGTGCCTCCTTGCTGCCTTTCGCTGCAGCGCGCGCCAGCCACGCCTCGGCTTCAGCAGGGTCGGATCCCATTTCCTCAAAGCCCATCAGGTAGATTCGCCCAAGCGCCAGCTGGGCCTGCATATGGCCGTTGTCGCCGGCCTTGCGCAACCATTGAAGGGCCTGATAGCTATTGCGCTCCACGCCATCGCCACGCAGCAGGCGCAAGCCGAGGTCGTACGCCGCGTTCGCATCGCGCTCGGCCACGGCTGCCAGAGCCTGCATACGGTGATCGGCATCCGCTGGTGCATCCTGCCCTGTGGCGACACGGCGATCCTGGTCGGTACAGGTATTGCCGTTGCACAGGCGTACTGTTGGCGACTGGGGGGACAACTGGTCTGCTGGCGTTTGCGCGGCGCATGCGGCAAGGCCAACAACCATCAAAATCATCAGAAACCTAGCATTTCTCATAAACGGAATGTCCTGATACATCCATATTTTTTGGAATCTGCCATTTCTATTGTAACAAAATGTACGAAGTCTTGCCCCGCCGCACTGATGCCGCAGCTCGCCACGGCCCTGAAGCAACGAGGCCAGTCCGTGTTCAGTAGAAGTACCGGCTCCCCGCCAGCAGTCGGCCAGCATCGAGCTCAGGTCCACCAGTTCCTTGACGCCTGACCTGAATTTCCGCCCAGTACGGGATTCGCAGGAACTTGCTACATTGCTGACTGCCCGCGAAAACAGCCCCAGGCAGCTGCCCCGCTCACCGCAGACCGACAGACCAAGGAGACATCGAATGCACACTGCACTTCAACTTCGTTCGCAAATCAAGAGCAGCGGTGAACTCGAGCTATCGCTAGACAGCATCAACACGCCACATCCTGGCCCGGACGAAGTGCTCATCCGCATTGAAGCCTCTCCTCTCAACCCGTCC
>JABFVP010000100.1 GCA_013362725.1 Cupriavidus sp. | reverse complement strand
AAGCGCAGCGGCCGCATCGCGTTCGGCCGGACGCGCGTCGAAGTAGCTGCGATACACCGGCACTGCCGCCATCAGCGCGGCCAGCGCGCGCCGCAGCGCTGCCCGGGTCAGGTCGCGCGTGCCGGGCTCCTGCTCGGCGCAGTCGCGCAGGCAGGCGGCGGCGCCTTCGAACTCCGTCACCAGGTGCCGCTCCAGCACCTGGCGCCGTGCGGCCTCGACATGCGCGGAGAAGCCTCGCGCATCTCCGCTGACCGTCGCCCACAGCGCGTCCAGCGCCGTCTCGCCGTCGCCGTCATGCAGCACCGCGGCCACTTCGTCCATGAAGTCATAGCCGGTGGTGCCATGCACCTGCCAGTCCGGCGCCAGGCGCTCGCGCGGGCCCAGGATCTTCTCGACCACCAGCCACGGACGCTCGAGCCGCAGCGTGGTGGGGCGAGCGGCGGCATGGCGGTCCAGTTCGGCGCGCAGCCGGCGGCAGTAGCCGGCCGGGTCGGCCAGGCCGTCGACGTGGTCGACGCGCACGCCGTCGATCCAGCCTTCGCGCAGCAGCCGCAGGACCAGCGCATGGACCGCATCGAACACCCGCTCGTCTTCCTCGCGCACGCCGACCAGGTCACTGATCTCGAAGAAGCGGCGCCAGTTCTGCGCGGCG
This sequence comes from Cupriavidus sp., assembly GCA_013362725.1. Classification (GTDB taxonomy): domain Bacteria; phylum Pseudomonadota; class Gammaproteobacteria; order Burkholderiales; family Burkholderiaceae; genus Cupriavidus. Next base: position 5,852 of record JABFVP010000100.1, on the reverse strand, counting down.
GCGGCGGTGCGCCACCAGGCCAGCCGGTAGTGCTGGCGTTCCAGCAGGGCATGGAGCCGGCCGCGGCCGTCGGCATGCGTGGCGTCGTACCAGGCCGGGCCGTCGCGCTCGGCTTCGGCGTCGACGCTGCCCGGTGCGAGCGGCAGGGTATGGTCGAAATAGCGCAGGTGGGCGGGGGCATCGTCGCTGCCCCGGACCCAGCGCAGTTCGCCGGCCACCACGGTGTCCCAGTACGACTGCCCCAGGATCGGCAGCAGCACCTTGCCGTGCAGCGCCGGGTCGCGCGGGGTCCAGTCGATGTCGAAGCTGGCCGCGTAAGGGCTGCCGCGGCCATGCGCCAGCACGTCGCGCCACCAGCCGTTGTGGGTCGGGTCGGCCGCCATATGGTTGGGCACGATGTCGACGATCAGGCCTAGGCCGGCGTCGCGGGCGCGCGCGGCCAGCGCTTTCAGGCCGGGCTCGCCGCCCAGCTCGTCGCGCACCGCGGTGAAATCGGTGACGTCATAGCCATGGGTGGAGCCGGGCCGCGCGCCGCATATGGGCGACAGGTAGAGATGGCTGACGCCCAGCGCGGCGTAGTAGCCGACCACGGCGGCGGCATCGGCAAAGGTGAAGCCCGGGTGCAGCTGCAGCCGGGCGGTTGCGCGTGGCAGCGCTTGCGGCGCGCCGTCAGGCATCATCGCGCGCGGGCCGCGGCGGGCTCGCACACGGTGGCGACGCACGAGCGCTGCGGCAGCAGCCCGGCCGACAGGGCCGCGGCCGCGCCGGCACTGCTCTCATGCAGCGCGGTGCTGCGATCGTGGCACGGCCGCGTGCACGGCACGGCTTGGTCGCCCAGGTTGAGCCACAGGCTCAGCTCGACGCCGTCCATCAGCCGCCAGCGCGCGCACAGCGCCGCCGGCCCCAGCACGTCGACGCCGGCGCTCTGGCAGCCGGGCAGCCGGTGCAGCAGTTCGCGCCGCCGCACGGCGAGCAGTTCGCGGTAGTACGGGGTCCAGTCGCCGTCATCGTCCAGCTGCGGGCGCGAGGCTTCGAACGTGGCCGGGTCGTTGGGATCGGGGATGGCCGCGGCGCGGGCCTCGTCGCTGAACGCGGCGGTCGCGGCGAACTCGCGCCGGCGCCCGTCGCGCACGGCGCGGGCCAGCTCGGGCGGGTGGCTGGTGAAATACAGGAACGGTTGCGTGCTGCCGGTTTCCTCGCCCATGAATACCAGCGGCACCTGCGGGCACAGCAGCTGCAAGGCGATGGCCGCGCGCAGCGCGTCGCGCCCGGCCAACTGCGCCAGCCGTTCGCCGAGCGCGCGGTTGCCGGTCTGGTCATGGTTCTGCAGGAAGCAGACAAAGGCCGTGGGCGGCAGGTGCGCGCTGGGCTGGCCGCGCCGCACGCCCTGCGCCACCGCGGGCAGCGCGGCCGAGCGGAACGCCGAGCGTTCGCCCTGGTAGGCAAAGCCTTCGCCCAGCACGCGCGCGAGGTGGCGCAGCGCAGGCACGCCGCGCCCGGCGGCGGCGCTGTCTCCATTGCCGCCATTGCCGCCATTGCCCGTATCCGGTGCCGCGCTGTAGTCGCGGTAGTAGCCATCGTCCTCGCCGGTCAGCAGCACGTGCAGCGCGTGGTGCGCGTCGTCGTTCCACTGCGCGTCGTAGCCGGCGGCTAGCAGCGCGGCGTCGTTGTTGTCGTTCTCCAGCACCAGGTGGACATGGCGGCGGGGGCCATCGCCATCGGCCAGCGCGGTGCGCAGTTCGCCCGGCAGCGCCGCCAGCCAGCCTTCGTCCTCGATGGCATGGACGGCGTCCAGGCGCAGGCCGTCGAAGCGGAACTGCTCGAGCCAGTAGCGTGCGTTCTCGGTAAAGAAGCGCCGCACCTGCGGCCGGCGGAAATCGATGGCCGGCCCCCATGGGGTCTGGCGGTCCGCGCGGAAAAAGGCGCTGGCGTAGCGGTGCAGGTAGTTGCCTTCCGGCCCGAAATGGTTGTAGACCACGTCCAGCAGCACCATCATGCCGAGCTGGTGGGCGCGGTCGACCAGTGCGCGCAGTTCGTCGGGCGTGCCGTAGCCGGACTCCGGCGCAAACGGCAGCACGCCGTCATAGCCCCAGTTGCGCGTGCCGGGAAACTCGGCCACCGGCATCAGCTCGACCGCGGTGAAGCCCAGCGCCGCCAGCCGCGGCAGTTGCTGCGCGGCGCCCGCGTAGCCGCCGCACAGGCCAACGTGCATTTCATAGACGATGGCTTCGTGCCAGGGGCGGCCGCGCCAGTCGGGGCAGGTCCACGCAAACGCGCTGGCGGCGTCGCGTGCCGGCACGATGCTGGGGCCGTGGACGTCGTCGGCCTGCCAGCGCGAGGCCGGGTCTGGCACGGTGGTGCCGTCGTCCAGGCGGAACCAGTAGCGCGCGCCCGCGCAACCCGGCACGATCGCCTCGAACCAGCCGTTGGCGCCGCACGCCATTGGCACCGGGCCGAGCCCGGCGATCTCCACGCGCACCGCCTGGCCCTGCTCGGCCGCGTCGGGCGCCCACAGCCGGAAGCGTATCCGCCCGTCCGGCAGCCAGGCCGGCCCGAACAGGTAATCCCGGGTGGGTTCGTCATGAGAGCTGGAGGCGGATCCCGAAGGCGCGGCAAAGCAGTCGAACGGCGCCAGCGGTGGCACCGTGGAGCGGGTGCCGGGGGCGAGGAGAAACAGGTCGGCGTTCAAATTCGGCTCCTGCCTTCTTGGGGGAATAGGATCCTTGCGCAATGCGAACTCCATGCCAGCAGAACGGCGCATTCGCGGCGCCACCGGCAAGCCCGCAGCGCGGCGCGGCACGGGCTTTGTTACCTGTGACATTGTAGAAACTACGCTGCGCCTTGCCCATGCCATCGGCGCAGGCAACGGTTGCGCGCCTCACGCTGCGCGCGCCCCATTCGTGCCGGCTTCCACCTGCCAGGGTGCGCCGCTGGCCCGGTGCAGCAGGCGCACCGGCACCGGCGCGACATGCCAGATGCGCTCGCAATATTCCCGGATGGCCCGGTCCGACGAAAAGCGCCCCGAGCGCGCACATGACAGCACCGACATGCGCTGCCAGCGCGCGTGGTCGGCATACGCGGCCGATACCTGCTGCTGGCAATCGATATAGGAGGCAAAGTCAGCCATCAGCAGGTAGGGGTCGTGCCCATGCTGCGGCTCGAACAACGGGCGGAACAGGCCGGGCTCGCCGCGCGAGAAGAAGCCCTGCTGCACCAGGTCGATCACCGCGCGCAACTGAGGGTTGCTGTGGTAATACGCGGCGGGGTCGTAGCCGCTGTCGCGCAGCGCATAGACCTCGGGCGCGGTCAGGCCGAACGGGAAGTAGTTGTCATGGCCTACCGCTTCTCGCAATTCGATATTGGCGCCGTCCATGGTGCCGATATTCAACGCGCCGTTCATCGCGAACTTCATGTTGCCGGTGCCCGAGGCTTCCTTGCCCGCCAGCGAGATCTGCTCGGCCAGGTCGGCCGCCGGGTAGATGCGCTGGCCGTAGGTGACGTTGAAGTTGGGCAGGAACACCACCTTGAGCCGGTCGCGCACCTGCGGGTCGCGGTTGACCACGTCGGCCACCGAGGTGATGAAGCGGATCATCAGCTTGGCATAGGCGTACCCCGGCGCAGCCTTGCCGCCGAACAGGAAGGTGCGCGGCTGGATCTGCGCGCCGGGGTCGGACTTGATGCGGTGGTATAGCGCGATCACATGCAGCACCGCCAGGTGCTGGCGCTTGTATTCGTGGATGCGCTTGACCATCACGTCGAACATCGATGACGGATCGACCACCACGCCGGTGGTGTCGCGCACCAGCTGCGCCAGGTCGGTCTTGTTGGCCCGCCGCGCCTCCTGCCAGGCATCGCGGAAGCCGGCGTCGTCGGCATATGGCTCCAGCGCGCGCAGCTGCTCGAGGTCCGAGATCCAGCCATCGCCGATTGCATCGGATACCAGCCGCGTCAGCCGCGGGTTGGACAGCGCCAGCCAGCGGCGCGGCGTCACGCCGTTGGTGATGCTGGTGAACTTCTCGGGCCACATCTCGTAGAAGTCCTTGAGCACGTCCTCGCGCATCAGGCGCGAGTGCAGCTCGGCCACGCCATTGATGGCATGGCTGCCCACGCATGCCAGGTTGGCCATGCGCACATGGCGCTGGCCATGCTCGTCGATCAGCGACAGCCGCGCCAGGCGCGATTCGTCGCCGTAGAAGCGGATCCGCACCTCGTCCAGGAAGCGCGCGTTGATCTCCAGGATGATCTCGAGGTGGCGCGGCAGTACCCGCCCGAACAGCGGCAGCGGCCATTGCTCCAGCGCCTCGGGCAGCAGCGTGTGGTTGGTATAGGCGAACGCGTTCTGGGTGATGTGCCAGGCCTCGTTCCAGGGCAGGTCTTGCTCGTCGACCAGCAGCCGCATCAGTTCGGCGATGCCCACGGCGGGGTGGGTGTCATTGAGCTGCACCGCGAACTTCTCGTGGAAGCGCGTCACCGGGATGCCGTCGACCGCGAGCAGGCGCAACATGTCCTGCAGCGAGCAGGCGACGAAGAAATACTGCTGCTCGAGCCGCAGCTCCTTGCCTTGCGTGGTTTCGTCGTTGGGGTAGAGCACCTTGGTCAGGTTCTCGGAGGTCACCTTCTTGCTGACGGCGCCAAGGTAGTCGCCGCGGTTGAAGGTATGGAAATCGAACGCCTCGGTCGCGTCCGCACGCCACAGCCGCAGCGTGTTGACGGTGTTGACGCGGTAGCCCAGGATCGGCGAATCGAACGGCACGCCGACCACGGTCTTGGCCGGCACCCAGCGCACGCGGTAGTGGCCGCGGTCGTCGGTGTAGTGCTCGGTGTGCCCGCCCAGGCGAACCTGCACCGCCCATTCGGAGCGCTGGATTTCCCACGGGTTGCCGTTGCGCAGCCAGGTATCGGTCTTCTCCACCTGCATGCCGTCCATGATGGTCTGCTGGAAGATGCCGTACTCGTAGCGGATGCCGTAGCCCAGCGCGGGGATCTCCAGCGTCGCCAGCGAATCCATGAAGCACGCCGCCAGCCGGCCCAGGCCGCCGTTGCCGAGGCCGGGCTCGACTTCCTGGTCGAGGATGCGGGCGAGGTCGAGGCCGGCCGCCTCCATGGCCTCGCAGACTTCCTCGAAGATGCCCAGGTTGATCAGGTTGTTGCCCAGGTGCGGGCCCATCAGGAATTCGGCGGACAGGTAGGCCACCGTGCGCGACGGCTGGCCCAGGTAGGCTTCGGCGGTGCTGATCCAGCGCTGCACCAGGCGGTCGCGCACGGTATGCGCGGCGGCCTGGTAGAGGTCGTTCTGACTGGCGTGCCCGGGCAGCTTGCCCTGGGTATGGAACAGGTGGTCGAGAAAGGCCTGGCGCAGGCTGGCGCCGGACAGGGCAGTGCGGGTGTCATCGGCATGCTCGGGCCGGATGGCTTCGTTCATGGCGGGGCTCCTGCGCATGGGAGTGGGTCAAGCTTAGTGGATCGGACGGCGGTTGCACGAGCGATGCGGACGGCGGTTTCGGACACAGCACATCCGCGGCGGCGCTGGGGCTTGTAGCCCTCATGGCTGCCCTGGCGGATGGCGTGCGCCGGGGCGGATACCGCGCCATGCGTCGGCACGCGCGCGCAGCGCCGGGGTGCCGAACCACGCACGCACCTCGGTGTCGAGCCGGCGCTGCCAGTTGGGATGGCCGCTGGTGGTACCTGGCAGGTTGGGCTGCTCGGGCAGGCCCAGCAGGTCTTCCACCGGCAACAGCCGCATCGCGGTGCGTGCCGTGCCCAGCCAGGCCAGCACCGCGTCCAGCGGGGCCTGGTCGGGCGCGGGGACGTCGCCGCTGCATAGTCCGGCGTCGCACAAGGCCTGCCACAGC
>JABFVP010000519.1 GCA_013362725.1 Cupriavidus sp. | reverse complement strand
GGGCGGCCCACGACTCACCGGGCACGCGTGCCGGCGCGCGGCAGCAGAAGCCGGCCGCGCCGGCGGCCCAGGCCATGCGCAGCCGCGCCGCCCACCATTGCACCAGCGCCTCGGCGATCTGCCGGTCGTGCCAGCGCAGGCGCGTGCCGGGGATATGGTTGTCGGTTTCATGCGGCGCGAAGGCCGGCGCCGCGGTATCGATCCAGGCGGCATCGGGCAGGTCGTCGGTCCCGGCGGCGCCGTCCGCCATATAGCGGTCCAGTGATATATCGAGCAGAGGGGCCAGTCCATGCCGGGCGCACGCCGCCAGCGTGTCGTCCTCGGGCAGATGCGGCCAGCCGCCGATCAATACGTGGTCGAACCCCAGTGCCGCCACGCGCTGCAGCGCATGCTGATCGGCTTCGGGCGTTCCGGTCAGGTCGATCTGGCAGATCCGCACATGTCCTCCCGGTGTTTCGCTCCGTCGGAGCAACAAAAATCCCGGAGCGGCGCCTTGCGGGCAGCCGCCGGGATGGCTCAGCCATGCGAAGTGCGTGCCAGCGCGCCCGCGTGCAGCGACGGGCCGTTTCGCCGAAGCACAGCAAGGGCGTGCGGCGCGGCGGCGCATGTGCCGATCTGGCTACCGCTTGTAAAAAGTACTGGTGGCCGCCGCATGGATGGAAATATCGCGCAAGCCCGCGCGGGCGCGGCCGGCCAGTGCGTTCCCCGGTATGGTTCTTGCCCTTTTGAGCCCATGCGTGCCGTCGCCGGCACGGTGGCAAGCCATCTAGGGGGGCCCATGGATCAGTGGCTGGAGGCGGCGCAATGGCCGGCAATGGTGGTGACGGTACTGGCGACCTGGCTGGTAGGATCGCGCTCGATCGCACGGCGGCGCGCCGGCTTCTGGGTGTTCCTGGCCAGCAACGTGCTGTGGATTGCATGGGGCTGGCACGGCGACGCCCATGCGCTGATCGTGCTGCAGCTGGCGCTGATCGCCATGAACCTGCGCGGCATGCGCGAGGCGCGCAAGGCGTGGCGGGCCGCATCCCAGCACGCCTTCGCCGCGGCTGGCGCCGGGCCGGACCAGCCGCTATCCTTGGACCAGTCCGGCATGCGCAACATGTCCGGCGCCAACGCGCAACCGCCGGCAGCGGCCGGCTCCGATCGGTGATTCACGGTCCGCCCGCGGACCAGGGCAGGTGTGCCATGGCGAAGAAAAAAATCCTGTTGCTCAACGCGCTGATCGCGGCCTCGCGCGACGGCGAGCTGGGCTGCCGCCGCGCCGCCACCGCGGCGGCCAACCCCCACCTCAAATCGGTGCTGACCAGCCGCGCCAATGCCTTTGCCCATGCCGCGCATGAACTGCAGGCATGCCTGCTCGACCTGGGCGAGGTGCCGGCCGCTGTCCCCGCCCCCGCGAGCCCCGGGATCGGCAAGCACAGCTCCGACCGTTCCATCGTGCAGGCCATCAGCAAGCGCGAGCACGCGGTGCAGCGGCGCTATGCGCGGGCGCTGCGCACACATGTGCTGGGCTCGCGCCTGCGCGCCGTGGTGCGCAGGCAGTATCGCGGCGTGCAGTTGAACCACGAGCTGTTCCGGGTGCTGCGGCAGCAGTACCGCGCGCCGCAAGAACGGCCCTAGGCGCCGCGCATCGGACCAGAGCCTGCCATGCCGGCCGACCTCCATGCCTTCGAACACGCCGCCCGGCTCGTGCTGATGTACGGGATGGTGCCGCTGTGGCTGCTGGCCGGCGTGGGCGACTGGCTCTGCCACCGGGCCACGCAGATCGAACGCAATGCCGGCGTCACCGAATCGCTGCTGCACATATTGATGCTGGCCGAGGTGGGCCTGCCGCTGCTGCTGGTACTGTTCCTGGAAGTCAATGCACTGGTGATCGGGGTGGTGCTGGCGGCGCTGGTGATCCACGAGATCACCGCGTGGTGGGATGTGCATTACGCCAGCAAGCGCCGCCATATCGCGCCGGTCGAGCAGCACATGCACAGCCTGCTCGAAGTGCTGCCGTTGGCCGCGGCGTCGTATGTGGTGGTGCTGCACTGGGACCAGTTTCTGGCCTTGTCCGGGCGCGGCCCCGAGCCGGCGCGGATGGCGCTGGCGCTGAAGCCCGAGCCGCTGCCGCCGGCGTACCTGGCCGGCCTGCTGGTGGCGGTGGTGGTGCTCGCGGGGCTTCCGTATCTGGAGGAGCTATGGCGCTGCGTGCGCTGGCGCCGGCGTGAACGCGAGGCCCTGCTGGCGCAGGCGACGCGAGCGATGCGCGGCGGCGGCTAGCACTGCCACGACGCCTGTCGACATCGACGGCACAGGGCGCGCAGCGCGCGCCGTGTGCCCGGGATCGACAAGACGCTTACTGCTTCGGCGCCGGATTCGGCGAATCGCCCTTGGGACCGCTTGGCGCATCGGCGGTCGGTGCGGGCGGCGCGCCTTGCTCGCGTGGCTTCTTGCTGCGCGAGGTGTGCGTGGCCTTGTCCGACTTGGCCTTGGACTTGGACTTCTTCATGGTGTCCCGGGCGCCCGGGCCGGAGGCGGCGCCCATGTCGGTAGCGGCCGGCTGGTTGCGCGAGGCCGGTGGGGAACCTTCGATCGGTGGCGCGCTGGGGTTCGCCACGTTCGGCGACGCCGGCGCTTGCTGGGCAAAGGCCGGCAGGCAGAGCGCGGTGCCGACGACCAGTGCCGTGGTAGCGAGAGTGCGTTTCATGATGGTCTCCATTGCAAGACTACGTCGGTCGGGCCCAGGGCCCTCGGAATTGCCGGCATGCCGTTTCGGCGCGCTGGCGATTCATGCGCGCGGCTCGCGGCCGTGTCCGCTGCGCGCCAGTTCGTGGTAATGGCAGATCCGTGCCAGCGCCCAGTCGGCGGCGGCTTCGCGCACGGCGTTGCGCGGGCCGGCAAAGCGGCGTGTTTCGGTAAAGACCGCGATGCCTTGCGCGTGCGAGATCACGTCGTGCGCGGCGTGGCCGTGGCGGCGGAACACCCAGGCAAAGCATTGCGTGCCGGCGGGGATGTCGCCGTCGCCGCCGCCATCGGCAACGCCGGTGTTGGCGATCGCCAGGTCCGCGCCGGTCAGCTGCATGGCACCGCGCGCCATCGCCAGGGAGACCGCCTCACTGGTCAGGCCATGGCGCCGGATGGTCTCGGCCGGAACGTGCAGCAGCTGTTCCTTGGCCGACGGCGAGTAGGCCACGATCGCACAGCGCAACACATCGCCGCAGCCGGGCACCTCGGCGATGCGCGAGGCGATCAGGCCGGCGGTGCAGGATTCCGCCGTGACCACGCGCAGCCCGTGGCGCAGCAGATAGCGAGCGATGCCGAGGTTGTCGCCGCCGCCAGCGCTGGCATGGATCATCGCCGCGCCTCCGAGGCCTGCACCGGCACGCCATTGCCGCGCGCCACCGTGCCGGTGGCGGGATGTGGCGGCGCGGGAGGCGGCTCAGCTTGCTGCGCACGCACGAACGTCACCTTGCCGTCGCGCTCCAGCACCACGCGCCCGAGGTCGTTGAAGCTGTCGGTCTGCAGGGTCGCGCGCAGGTTGGCCCTGAGGTCTTCCTCGGTCAGCATCGCGCCGCGCAGGCGCTCGCGGTCGAGTTCGCCGCCGCGCATCAGGTCCAGCGCGTTGCCGGCGGTGGCGTGGTCGAATCCGGGTGAACGGCTCGACAGCCATCCTACCGCCCGGTGCAGCAGCACCAGCACCAGCGCCGCGGCAAAGGCCGCCGCGAGCGAGGTCGCGCCCACCACCGCGCGCGACAGCACCGCGCCCAGCAGCAGCACGATGCACAAATCGAACGAGCTCTTCTGTGCAAAGGCACGCCTTCCCGCAAGACGCAACAGCGCCCAGGTGCCGACGAAAACCATGGCGGCGCGCAGGCCGGCCTGCCACCAGGCCAGGTCGTCACCGTCGCCAAGCAGTCCGCGCATCGCCTCGGCAATCACTTGGATGTTCTCCATTGCGGTATCCCGCTGTCGATTTCCCGCCAAGGCGGCAGGTTCCGTGCCAGCACCGCGGAAGGCAGATCCGTCGCGCTGCAGAAACAGCGCGCGCCCGCAGCGGCCAGCGGCAGGCACCAAATGCGGGGAAAAATGTACATGCAGCGCCGGGGCGCGCCTGTAAAAGCTGCGCGCCGCGCGCGGCGCACACCTTGCGCGGCGGTGGCGCTCATCTTGCATGTCCGGTGCGCAACGACCTGTACGGAGACCGACATGCCCGAGCAGCCGCCGAAGCCGCCCATGCCCCCCGCGACCCCTGACCGGCCCGCGCACGATGCGCCGCGCGCGCCGCGCCACGCCGGCGATCCGCAGGATGTGCGCAAGGGCCAGATCACCAGTCCGCTGCCGCGCGACGTCTTTCGCCGGCGCTTCCTGGCGCGCTTTACCGACCCGGCCTACCGGCAGGAGGACGAAGCGCTGGACCGCCTCGAGCGCATCGCCTGGGACGCCTATGCGCAGGGCCGCAAGGCGCCGCTCACCCACAAGGCGGGTGCTGGCTATGCCGATCCGGACTACGACCTCTCCGACGAATGGCGCGCCGCCAGCGAGGCGGTGCGCGTGGCCCAGCAGCGCCAGGCCGATCCGGCCACGCGCTCGCGCGTGCTGCTGGTGTGCGCGGCCTCGCGCAACGACTACACCTGCCCCGGCGAAATGTCCAAATCCTGGCGCCTGGCCGGGCGCGCGCGCGAGCGGCTGGAAGCACAGGGCATCGAGGTCGACGTGCTCGACCTGAGCCACCTGGCTTCGGACCCGCAACTGCGTATTTATCCATGCAAGGGCTGCGTATCGACCGCGATGCCGCTGTGCCACTGGCCGTGCAGTTGCTATCCCAACCATGCGCTGGGCCAGGTCAATGACTGGATGAACGAGATCTACCCGCGCTGGGCGGCCTGCCACGGCGTGCTGATCGTCACGCCGGTGTACTGGTACCAGGTCAGCAGCCCGCTCAAGCTGATGATGGACCGGCTGGTCTGCGCCGATGGCGGCAACCCGGATCCCACCACCACGCACGGCAAGGACGTGACGCGCGCCAAGGCGATCGAGCTGTCGGGGTGGGACTATCCCAAGCACCTGGCCGGACGCGCCTACGGGCTGGTGGTGCATGGCGACGTCGCCGGCATCGAAGGCGTGCGCCGCGCGCTGTCGGACTGGCTGGACTGGATGGGACTGATCGATGCCGGCGCCCAGGCGCGGCTGGACCGGTATATCGGCTACTACGAGCCTTATGCCACCAGCCACGTCGCGCTGGACCACGATGCCGGCGTGCAGGAAGAAGTCGACAACGTCGCGCGCGCGCTGGCTTGCGCGGTCGTGCAGCTGCGCCATGGCGAACTGCGTGCCGCGGACCGTGGCCTGGTGCCGCCGCGGCTGAAGTAGCGCAACGGACCCGGGGCAAGCACGCAGAGAACGGAGGCAACAATGGATCGCAGAGACAACTGGCGCGGCCCGCCATGGCACGAAAATGCCGTGCCCGAGGCCGACATGCGCAGCCACTACGTGGGTGCCTATGGCGTCTATGACTATGACCAGCCCGTCGATCCGGGCGAATTCAGCGGCGCCCGCGGGACCGGTGAATGGCGGCCCCGCGATGCCCAGCGCCCGCAAGCCCGGGGCAAGACCGATCCCTACCGCCAGTTCACCGGCTACAACGAGCGCATGGACCTCTATCGCGGCGGGGCGCAGCCGTGGCGGCCGGTCGGGCCGCGCAACTACCAGCGCAGCGACGAACGCATCCTGGAAGACCTGTGCGAGCAACTGACACGCAGTGGTCGGCTGGACCTGAACGAGGTCGAGGTGCGGGTCGAGCAGGGCGTGGTGACGCTGGAAGGCAGCGTGCCGGACCGGCACCAGAAGTACCGCATCGAGGATATCGCCGACGAGGTCTTCGGCGTCAGGGACCTGGTCAACCACTTGCACGTGGCAAGGCCGGCCGGTGCCGCGGGTCATCCCGGCCACGGCATGCGCATGTACTGAGGCCGCGGCGCGGAGACCTTGCCCATGCCTGCTTCCCCGAAGACGGACACCAACCCGCGCGGCAACGCCGTCGGCGCGGCCGATACGGCGTTGCAGGCGTCGCTGTGCGAGCGCCTGTGGGACAGCGGCCTCGACGTGAGCGAGATTGCGCTGGACGTGGCGCAGGGCCGCATCACGCTGCGAGGGGCCATCGGCAGCGCCGTCGACCGCGATGCGGTGGAGGCCTGCGTGCGCGCACATGCCGGCGGGCACGATGTCGTCAATCACATCGAGGTCGCGCCCGATCGCACCGGCGGCTGAGCTGCGCGCGCTGGCATGGCTTTCGCAACGGAGCCACTTCCGGCCACTGCCGAACGCCGCTGGCCGTTGACGAGGAAGGAGACTGCCATGAGACACACCGCCATCTTTGCGCTGGCCGCGCTGATCAGCGTGCCTGCGTGGGCCCAGACCACCACCACGCGGCCGGGCGCCGATACGCGCGCGCCGGGCACATCGGCCTCGGATGTCATGCCGGGCCAGGGCGACACGCGCCGTGCGACCCCCGCCACACCAGCCAC
>JABFVP010000627.1 GCA_013362725.1 Cupriavidus sp. | reverse complement strand
CGTATACCCACCATCCCGAAGTGCTCGCCAGCGTCGACAAGCTGACCGCGATCAATTCGGCAATCGAGGTCGACCTGACCGGACAGGTCAATGCCGAAGTGGCCGCGGGTGTCTATGTCGGCGCGGTCGGCGGCGCGGTGGATTTCCTGCGCGGCGCCGCGTGCAGCCGCGGCGGCCTGCCGATCGTGGCGCTGCCCGCCACCGCCAAAGGGGCGAGCCGCATCGTCGCGCAATTGTCCGGCCCGGTCAGCACGCCGCGCGCCGATGCCGGCCTGATCGTCACCGAGCATGGCGTGGCCGACCTGCGCGGCCAGACCTTGTCGCAGCGGGTGCGCCGCATGCTGGACATCGCTGCCCCCGAACACCGCGCCGGCCTGGAGCGCCAGGCCCATGCGCTGCTGCGCCACTGCGGCGCGGCCTTCGTCGCCCTTCCCAACCTTCCCGGAATGGCGCCCACCGACTAACTTGATGGTTCACCCAATACCGGATTCCAAGGAGACTTCCATGCGCAGAGCTGCAATCGTCACCCCCCTTCGCACCCCCGTCGGCACCTTCGGCGGCAGCCTGCGTCCGGTCCCGGTCGAAGAACTGGCCGCGACTGCCGTGCGCGCGGTGGTGGAACGCAGCGGCATCGACCCGGCGCGCATCGACGACGTCGTCTTCGCCCAGTCCTACGCCAACAGCGAAGTGCCGTGCGTGGGCCGCTGGGCAGCGCTGCAGGCCGGCCTGCCGGTGGAAGTGCCGGGCATGCAGCTCGATCGCCGCTGCGGCGGCGGCCTGCAGGCCATCGTCACGGCTTCGATGATGGTGCAGAGCGGCGCGGCCGACGTGGTGATCGCCGGCGGCGTCGAAAGCATGAGCAATATCGAGTACTACACCACCGATATGCGCTGGGGCGCCCGCTCCGGCAACGTGCGCTTCTTCGACCGTCTCGACCGCGGCCGCGAACGCTCGCAGCCGGTGGAGCGCTTCGGCAAGATCTCCGGCATGATCGAGACCGCCGAGAACCTGGCGCGCGACTACGGCATCAGCCGCGAGGACGCCGACGCCTTTGCCGTGCGCAGCCACCAGCGCGCCGCCGCGGCGTGGGAGGCCGGACGCTTCGACGCCGAGATCGTCCCGGTGCAGGTGCCGCAGCGCAAGGGCGAGCCGGTGGCATTTACGCGCGACGAAGGCTTCCGCCCGCAGACCACGCTCGAGAGCCTGGCCAAGCTGCGCGTGCTGATGCCGAACGGCACCGTCACCGCGGGCAACGCGAGCCAGCAGAACGATGCCTCGGCGGCCTGCCTGATCGTCGCCGAGGACAAGCTCGCCGAACTCGGCCTGACCCCGATGGCCTCGCTGGTGGGCTGGGCCGCTGCCGGCTGCGAGCCCTCGCACATGGGCATCGGCCCGGTGCCGGCGGTGAAGAAGCTGCTGGCGCGCCTGAACCTGACGCTGGAGCAGATGGACCTGGTCGAGCTGAACGAGGCCTTCGCCTGCCAGGTGCTGGCCGTGCTCAAGGGCTGGGACTGGCAGGACCAGGACGCGATCGAGCACAAGCTCAACGTCAACGGCTCGGGGATCTCGCTGGGCCATCCGATCGGCGCCACCGGCGTGCGCATCCTGGCCACGCTGCTGCACGAACTGCAGCGCCGCGGCGGCCGCTACGGCCTGGAAACCATGTGCATCGGCGGTGGCCAGGGCATTGCCGCGGTGTTCGAACGCTATTGATGCCGCAGCGGCGGACACTTTGCCCGCACCAGGACGCCTGAAACATGCCACCGGACCGAGCCCCCCTTACCCGCATCAGCGACATCCCGCGCCACTGGGCCGCGCACACGCCCGGCCATGTCGCCGTCATCGAAGAAGACCGGAGCACCACCTATGCGCAGCTGTGGGCCGGCATCGAAGACGCGCAGCGCTATCTGCACGCGCAGGGCGTGGGCACCGGCGACCGGGTGCTGGTGGTGGCCGAGAACTGCCTGGCGGTGGTCACGCTGGTATTCGCCTTGTCCGAGCTGGGCGCATGGCCGGTGGTCGTCAACGCGCGCCTGTCCGAGCGCGAGATCGAGGTGATCCGCGCCCACTGCCGCCCGCGGCTGATGCTGTTCACCCATGCCGCATCGCCGGATGCGCTGCGCCACGGCGTACGCTACCGCGCCCGTGAAATTGCCCCGGCCGGCCTGGGCCCGCTGATGGCCGGCGCCGTCGACGACACCGCCACGCGCGAGCCCGAAGCGCTGGCGCGCGACGTGGCCGCGCTGGTCTACACCTCGGGCACCACCGCACAGCCCAAGGGGGTGATGGTCACTCACCGCGGCCTGCTGCACTTTGCCGACGTGACCGTGGCCTCGCGCCGCATGCAGCCGGACGACTGCGCCTACGCGGTGATGCCGCTCTCGCATGTGTTCGGGCTGGGCACGCTGCTGGTATCGACGCTGCACGCCGGCGCCAGCCTGTACCTGTGCGCGCGCTTCAACGCCGCGGACCTGACCGCGGCGATCCGCGACGGCGCGATCACGCTGCTGCAGGGCGTACCCACCATGTTCAGCCGCATCCTGGCCCACGTGCGGGCCACCGGCGCGCCCTTGCAGCCGTCGCCACGCCTGCGCTATCTCTACACCGGCGGCGGTCCGCTCGACCCCACGCTCAAGCGTGATGTCGAAGCCGCCTTTGGCCAGCCGCTGCACCATGGCTACGGCATGACCGAATACGCCGGATCGATGTTCGTGACGCGCATGGACCGGCCGCGCGCCGATTGCGCCGCGGGCCAGATCGTCCCGGGCGCCGAGCTGCAGGTGGTCGGGCCCGACGGCGAGCCGGTGGCGCCGGGACAGCCCGGCGAACTATGGATCCGTGGCCCCGGCGTGATGCGCGGCTACTACCGCGCGCCGGATCTGACCGCCGAGGCCCTGCGCCCCGGCGGCTGGCTCAACACCGGCGATATCGGGCGGCTCGACGCCGACGGCGCCTTGTTTATCGTCGGCCGCACCAAGGACCTGATCATCCGCTCGGGCTTCACGGTCTACCCTATCGAAGTCGAATCGGTACTCAACACGCATCCTTCGGTGCGCGTGTCGGCCGTGATCGGCCAACCCGCCGCGGACGGCAACGAGGAAGTGGTCGCCTTCGTCGAAATCCGCGAGGGCGAACGCTTCGACGCGCCGGCGCTGCATGACTACCTGGTCGGGCGCCTGTCGCCCTACAAGCGCCCCGAGCGCATCGTGCGCGTGGCGGCGATGCCGACCACGGCCAGCGGCAAGCTGCTCAAGCACCAGTTGCGCGAGCTGCTGGCAGGCCAGCCGTAGCCGGCCCTGTCCGCGGGCACCGCGGCTTCAGTCCTGGCGCCCCTGCCCGTCTTCCACCAGCAGGTCCACCAGCTTGCGTGCGAACAGCGGCAAGGCGTCGAGGTCGGCCACGCAGATCTGCAGCTGGCGCTCGGCCCATTCGTCGTCGAGCTGGACGATGCGCAGCGCCATCGCCCTGGCGTGGCGGCGCGCGGTGGTCTCGGGCAGCACGGCCAGGCCGACATTGGCCTCGACCATGCGGCACGCGGTCTCGAAATTGCTGACCTGCACGCGCCAGCGCAGGCTGCGCTGCAAGTCCGCCGCGGCGCGCTTCAGGAAGTTGTGGATGGCGCTGTCCTCGGGCAGGCCGATGAAGTCGTAGTCGAGCGTATCGATGAAATCCACGCGGCCGCGCTCGGCCAGCGGATGGCTCAGCGCGGTCGCCAGCACCAGCCGGTCGCGCCGGTATGGCATGACCTCCAGCCCTTCGGTGCGCACGTTGCCGGCGATGATGCCGATATCGACGATGCCCTCCTGCACCGCGCGCACGATATCCGGGCTGAGCCGTTCATGCATGTCGATGGTCACGTCCGGATGGCTCACCAGGTAGCTGCGCAGCACCGCCGGCAGGAACTCGCTCATGGCGGTAGTGTTGGCGAACACGCGCACATGGCCCTTGACGCCCGCCGCGTATTCCTGCAGGTCGCCGCTGAGCTGCTCCAGCTGGCGCAGCACGCGGCGCGCATGGGCGAGCAGGGTCTCGCCCGCCCCGGTCACCTTCACGCCCTGGCTGCTGCGGCTCAGCAGCTTGACGCCGACGTGTTCCTCCAGGTTCTTGATGCGCGTGCTGGCCGCGGCCAGCGACAGGTGCGAGCGCTGCGCCCCGCCGGTCAGGCTCTGTGCCTCCGCGATATGCGTGAACAGTTTCAGGTCGACCAGATCAAAGCGCATGACATCATTCCCCGGCACAACGGCGGCTTATTTCGCCGGATTATCTCGCAAACCGAGCCGCACGCGTCATGCCACCGAGCGCTGCCGCGGCAGCGCGTGCGTGCAGGCCAGCCGCCGCGCGGCCTCCAGCGAGACGCCGAAGCGGTCATAAAATGCACTGTCGACATCACTGTTGGCCGGCCACCCGACACGCCGCCTTACCTCGCCCAGCGCCGCGTCGACCGCCATTACGTCGAACAGCAGCCGCATCAGCCGTTGCGTGCGGCACAGGTCGGTCAGCGCGGTCCCCTGCGCGAACAAGGCGCGGCGCAGCTGCGCCGCGGACATGCCGAGCCGCTCCGCGATAAAGGCGGCGTTCCAGGCGTACTGCGGCTGCAGGAACACGCGCTTGGCAATCCGATGGTGCAGGCATTCCGACGGTTGTGCCGGGGTCAGCCCCCGCATTTCGAGCGTGCATGCCGCCGGCTGCGCGCTGCTGCCATCCAGGCGCAGCGCAAACGCTTCGAACGGGTCGACGATGGCCTGCTGGCCGGGCAGCAGCACCCGCTCGTAGCCGCGCCGCCTGACCACCACCCGGCCGCGCTCGGCGCCCACCGACAGCGGAAACGCCAGCCACAGCTGCTGCAGGCTGGCGTGCATGGAGGACTGCAGGTGGACATGCATGGGGAAGCGCGAGGGGCGGACAGGATCAGACTGCATGATGGCCGCAATCCGGCGCGCGCGCCTCTGCCATTGCCGAACACTCCGTTCGCCGCATGCAGATGCCGGTGCGGGTGCCGGTGCCGGTGCGCGTTCAGGCCGCCGGAAACGCCTTGACCAGGTGCCGCAGCAGGCCATCCGCGACCGGCGACAAGTGCCGGCCGGCACGCGTGAGGATGTGGATGCGGCTGTTGTTCAGGATCGGGTTGGCCAGCGGCAGCGATACCAGTTGCCGCAACTGCGGTTCCTTCAGCGGCACCGAGCGCGCCGTCAGGATATAGCCCAGCCCCATCGCCGCGTACTCCCACAGCACCTTGAAGGAGTTGGTGACCAGCATTGGCTTGAGCGTGATGTGCTCGTCCAGCTCGGCCGCCTGCACATGCTTGCGCACGCCGAACGAACCGGCCAGGAACGCGCCCTGGTGCTGCGCCAGGTCCGCCAGCGTCAGCGCGCGGCGGCGCCGTGCCAGCGGATGGTCCTTGTGCACGTGCGCGCGGATCGGCGACAGCCGCGAATAGTGCGAATGCAGCCGCGCATCGTCGGGCGGCTGGAACACGAAGCCGATATGGGCCAGGTCCTCCAGCAGCAGGCGCACGGTCTCGTCGGTGCCCGCCACCTGGATGCTGCAGGTGACGTCGGGGTGCTTGCGCAGGAAGCCCTGCAGCACCGGTTCCAGCACCAGGTCGACAAAGCCCTCGCCGAAGGACAGTTCGACATGGCCGCGCTGGGCGTTCTTCAGGTTGTTGACCTCGGCCACGAAGGTGTCGTTCAGGTCTTGCTGGCGCCGCGCAAACAGCGCCAGCAGCCGCCCCGCGTCGGTGGCGACCACGCCTCGCCCGCGCCGCTCCAGCAGCGTCAGGCCGGTGTCCTGCTCCAGCTTGGCCACGGCCCGGCTGACCACCGACGGGTCCAGCTCCAGCACCTCCGCGGCGGCCCGCACCGAGCCCGTCTCGATGATCTGCAGCAGGCACAGCGCCCGCTTGCGGTCCAGCACGTCTTCCATGTCTTGGTCTCCTGCGGTGGCGCAGCAGCGGTGTCCAGCCAGCGGCGCCGCGCGATGTCTTATCGTTGCATTCTATACAACGATTTGTCGATACCGTTGTCATGGTTTCGGCGCCCGGGTGCGCAGAGAATGCGGTGAACCAACACGTTCCCTGCCGCCATGACCCCTACCCTTCCCGCCGACCTGCAGCGATCCATCCAGACTCTCGCGCCGGAGTTCGTCGCGATCCGGCGCCAGATCCACGCGCATCCGGAACTGGCCTTCGAAGAGCGCCAGACCAGCAACCTGGTCGCCGAGCAGCTGGCGGCATGGGGCTATGCCGTGCATCGCGGCCTGGGCACCACCGGCGTGGTCGGCACGCTGCGCAAGGGCTGCGGCAGCAGGGCGCTGGGCATCCGCGCCGACATGGATGCGCTGCCGATCCAGGAACAGACCGGCCTGGACTATGCCAGCACCATCGCGGGCAAGATGCATGCATGCGGCCATGACGGCCACACCGCGATCCTGCTGTGCGCCGCGCGCTATCTGGCCGAGTCGGTCGATTTCAACGGCACGCTGAACCTGATCTTCCAGCCGGCCGAAGAAAACGAAGGCGGCGCGCTGCGCATGCTCGAGGACGGGCTGTTCGAGCGCTTCCCGTGCGACGAGGTGTACGCGCTGCATAACTCGCCGGGAATGCCGGTGGGACAGATCGGCGTCATCGCCGGCCCCGCCATGGCCTCGTTCGACCGCGCCACGGTCACGCTGCGCGGGCGCGGCGCGCACGGCGCCATGCCGCACCACGGCATCGACGTGATGCAGGGCGCGGCCAGCATGGTGCTGGGGCTGCAATCGATCGTCAGCCTCGAGATCGACGCGCTCAAGTCGGCGGTGATCACCGTGGGAGCGCTGCAGGCCGGCAGCACCTACAACGTGGTGCCCGACACCGCCACCATCAAGATCGGCGTGCGCACGCTCGACCCGCGCGTGCGCACGCTGGTCGAAGAGCGCATCCAGGCCTTCGTCACGGCGCAGGCGCAGAGCTTCCGCCTGCAGGCCGAGGTGGTCTACGAGCGCAAGTATCCGGTGCTGGTCAACCACGCCGCGCAGACCGAATTCGCGCGCTTGGCGGCGATCCGGCTGGTGGGCGCCGACAACGTCGTCGAGCGCCCGCCGGTGATGGGCAGCGAAGACTTCGCCTACCTGCTCGAGCATCGGCCCGGCGCCTATATCCGCCTGGGCAACGGCCTGGGCGAAGACGGCGGCTGCATGGTGCACAACCCGCTGTACGACTTCAACGACAAGGCCCTGCCGGTCGGCGCCGCATTCTGGGCACATCTGGCGCAAAGCTATCTGGTCTGAAAATAGAAACCGAGGAGACAACCCCCATGGCTATCCTGAACCGCCGCCGCTTCCTGCAACACGCCGGCCTTGCCGCCGGTGCTTCCGTACTGTCCGGCCTGCCGGCGCTGGCCGCGGAGACCTTTCCCGCCAAGGCCCTGTCACTGGTGGTGCCCTACCCCGCCGGGGGCGCCAGCGATGCGTCGGCGCGCATCTTCGGCGAATCGATCAGCAAGAGCGTGCGCCAGCAGGTGGTGGTGGAGAACTACGGCGGCGGCACCGGGCTGATCGGCGCCAACAAGGTGCTGGCCGCGCCGGCCGACGGCTACACCTTCTTCCATGGCTCGATCAACGAGGTCTTCCTGGCGCCGCTGCTGAATCCCGCGGCACGCTACAAGCCGCAGGACTTCCTGCTGGCAGCGCCGATCAGCGACGCCAATATCGTGCTGATGGTTCGCAACGGCATCGCCGTGGACAGCCTGGACAAGTTCATCGAGTTCGCCCGGCAGAGCAAGGGCAAGTCACTGACCTACGCCACCGTCGGCATCGATTCGATCTATCACCTGATGGGCGACGCGCTGGCCGCGCGCCTGGGCGTGCCGTTCCTGCACGTGCCCTACAAGGGCGGCGCCCCGGCGCTGCAGGGCCTTGCCGGCGGTGAGGTCGACTTCGCCATCCTGCCCTACCAGTCCAGCTTCGACAGCATGCAGCAGCAGGGCCGGCTGAAGATACTGACCAGCTTCTCGCGCGCCTTGCCGCCTGCGCTCAAGTCGGTGCCGCTGATTACGCAGAGCAAGCTGGTGCCCGATTTCGAATACACCATCGGCGGCGGCTATTTCGTCAGGCAGAGCACGCCGGCAGAGCGCGTGGCGGTGCTGCGCAGGGCTATTGGCGAAGCGCTGGCCAAGCCGGAGATCCGCGCCAGGCTCGAAGCCGAGGGCCGCACCGTGCTGCAGCCGATCGACAGCCAGGAACAGGCGAACCGGATGTTCGAGCAGTAACTGGCGCGCTTCAATAAGCTGATCCAGGGAGTCGGCCGCAAGACCAACGCCGCCTGAGGCGCAGCCAGGCGCGGCGGCAAGGCGTCAAGGCGTGCCGCCCGAGGCATCGATCCGGTAGACCCGCCCGCTGTTTGCTGACGTGCCCGGATCGGCCATCACATACAGCGCCTGCGCGCCATCCACGCCGAACGAGAACACGCTGCCCGGCACCGCGACGTTCCAGTCGACCGGCTCGGTGGCAGCGCCATCGCGATACACGAAGCTCTGCAGCTTGCCCGTGCACAGATCGCAGTAGAAGTAACGCCCCCGCAGCGCCGGGCTGGCGCTGCCGCGATACACATAGCCGCCGACGATGGCACAGCCGCCGGCGTCATGGCCGTACTCGAACACGGGCATGGTCAGCCCGCTGCTGTCGCAGGCGGCATTGCCCACGCACGCGGTGCCTTCGGTCAGGTTCCAGCCGTAGTTCAGGCCCGCGCTGGTAGACGGCGCCACGTCGACTTCCTCGCGCCGGTCCTCGCCGACATCGGCAATAAACAACGAACCCGCATCGAACGAGAACCGCCACGGGTTGCGCAGCCCGAGCGCCCAGATCTCGCCGCGGCTGCCCGACTGGCCGATGAACGGGTTGCCGGCCGGCACGCCATAGCCCGAAGCGCCGCTGACATCGATGCGCAGCATCTTGCCGAGCAGCGTCGCCGCGTTCTGCGCGTTGCCCGCCGGATCGCCGCCACCGCCGCCGTCGCCCGTGCCGATATAGAGCATGCGGTCGGGGCCGAACGCGAGCTGGCCGCCGTTATGGTTGGAGAAGGTCGGGTGCGGGATCGACAGCAGCACCGTGCCGGCGGCGTCGGCGAGGTCCGGGTTGATGGCCGAGACGTGGTAGCGGGCAATGGTGATGGCGCCGCCGGTGTCGGTGTAATAGACGTAGAAGCGCCCGTTGGCCGCATAGTCCGGATCGAACGCCATCGACAGCAGTCCGCGCTCGCCGTCGGTGGTGGTCAGCGCTGAAATATCGAGAAACGGCGTGGCGAGCAGCGCGCCGTCGCGCACGACGCGGATACGGCCGGCGCGCTCCACCACGAACAGGCGCGCATCGCCGGCGGGCGCGGTCAGGAAGATCGGCGCGGAGAATTCGCCGGGCACCTGAGTCAACGACAACTGCATCGATTCCGGCGCACCGTAGGCAACGCTGGCGGCCGCACCCGTGCCAGCGGCCACCGCGATCACCTGCGACGGCAGCTGCGGCCTGCGCAACGCAGTGCCCGTCAGCACGCTGTCCGCGGTGACGGTATAGCTGCCGGGCACCAGGTTCGACAGCGTGGTCGACTGAACCACGGCCTGGCGGAACTGGCCCGGCCCCGCTACCGTGATGGCCGCTGGAGTGCCGGACGGCAGGCCCGAGATCGCAACCGTTAGCGAGCCGGTTCCACTGTTGCCACCGCCGCCACCGCCGCCACCTCCTGCTTCGCCCGCGCCGCCGCTTTCGCCTCCGCCACCCCCACCTCCGCAGGCTGCAAGGCCCAGGCAGCAGGCGATGGCGAAGCGGCGAAGTGCATGGCGAAGTGTGGACAGCATGGCGGGCTCCTGTGACGGCCGCGGCACCGCCTGGCATGCAAAAGCCGCTTCGCGGCTGCGCATGCGTTGCGCCAGGGCGTCCGGCGGCAGAGGCGCCTCGCCCCTGTAAAATACGTCATGCGCGCGGCATCGGCCAACCACTGCTGATGCACTCGAAAGCGCGCATTCCGGACAACCCGAGCGATGCCAGCCAAGCCGCCCCCGCCTGAGAAAACCCAGCGTCACCGCCCCGCCACGCTCGATGCCCTGCTGACCGAGGTCCGCGCCTGCCGCGCTTGCGCGCAACACTTGCCATTGGGCCCGCGTCCGGTCGTGCGCGCCGGCGCCGGCGCGCGCATCCTGATCGTCGGGCAGGCGCCGGGAACGCGCGTTCACGAGACCGGCATTCCTTGGAACGACGCCAGCGGTGAGCGGCTGCGGCTGTGGCTTGGCGTCGACGACGCCACCTTCTGCGATGCCTCGCAATTCGCCATCATCCCGATGGGCTTGTGCTATCCGGGCCGCGGCAAGGGTGGCGACAACCCGCCGCGCCCCGAATGCGCGCCCCTGTGGATGGACCGTCTGCTGGCGCAACTGCCGTCGATCGCGCTGACCCTGCTGGTCGGCCAGTACGCCCAACGCCATTTCCTGGGGGCGCGCCGCAAGCCCACGCTCACCGAAACCGTCAGGGCATGGCAGGACTACGCGCCCGGCTTCATACCGCTGCCGCACCCGTCGCCGCGCAACCAGCCGTGGTTCAAGCAGCATCCGTGGTTCGAGAGCGAGGTGTTGCCGATGTTGCGGGAGCGGGTCCGGCTGCTGCTGCGGCATGGCGTTATGCCGACAGGATAGGCAGCAAGCGCTACCTGCCCCATCGTAGCGTGGCCAGGAGCCTCATTCGCTGGCCGTAAAGCCCGAGGTCGCAACCACCGGCTGCCACTGCGCGCGCTGCGCCTGGATTAGCTTGCGCAAGGAATCTCCTGGCTTGCCGTTCATTTCCATGCCCAGCGCCGACATCTTGTCGCGCACCGCGGGATCCTTGACGGCGTCGAGCAGCGCCTTCTCGATCCTCGCCACCGCAGCCGGCGGCGTCCCCGCCGGCACGAAGGCAGAATACCAGCCAGATGCCGCCTCGAAACCCGGCGCGCCCGCCTCCGCCAGCGTTGGCACATCAGGCAGCAACGCCGACCGGCGCGTCCCGGTGACGCCCAGGAAACGGATCTTGCCCGCCCGGTACAGCTCCATTTGGCCCCCCACCGCATCGATACCCAGCGGCAGCGTGCCGCCGATCTCGTCGGTCAGCATCATGACGGCGCCGCGATAGGCAGTAGGCAGCAACGGAACACCAATCGACTTGCTCAGCGACAGCACCCCGAAGTGAATGCTGCCGCCGAGCGTGACCAGCCCCACGCCGCCCTTGTCCGGGTTGCGCTTCACCCATGCCAGGTACTCCGGCATGGTTCGATAGGGCTGGCTGACGCTGGCAGACGCCACCAGCGGCACGTCGGCCAGGTAGGCGACCGGAACCAGGTCTTTGTCGGGGTCATAGGCCAGGCGCTTGTAGGTCAGCGGAAAGATGGTGAACGGCGGCGCGGGTGAGATCAGCACTGTCTTGCCGTCCGGCGGCGCGCGCCTGACGTTCTCCAGTGCCAGCCGCGCCGAGGCGCCGGGGCGGTTTTCGACCAGCACAGGCGTGTCGAGCGAAACACGCAGCTTTTCAGCCAGCGTGCGCGCGAAAATGTCCAGCGCGCCACCGGCGGCGAAGCCGACGACGATGCGCATGGGCGCGTCGCCGCTGGCCGGGCCAGCCACGGCAGGAACGGCACTGGCGCCCAGGACCAATGCCAGCGCGGCGGCCAGCCGTTGCAAGGGGTTCGGAAAGAGCATGGGGTTCACTCCGGTTGATGGCGGATACGCTCAGGCGGCATCGAGCACAGTGTGCGCTTCCAGCGGATAGATCGGGCGGCGCAGGTTGCGGAACGGAAACTGGCTGTAGTCAGAGCTGCAGACGCCGGGGCCGGCCACCAGCACGATCTCGCTGGCGATCGGCTCGAAGCCGGCGCGAAAGTGCTGGCGCGACTTGATCAGGATGTACTTGCGGCGCGACAGGTCGATGCCCGCATGCGTGAACACGCCGGTATCGAACGGCTCCTGAGGTTTTTCGCAGATCACCACCAGCGTCCCCGCAACATCCAGCACCACGGTGCGACCCAGGCTCAGCTTCATGCCCGTGAACATCGGACCGGTGACCTGATAATTGCCGTCGGTAATGCACTGCACCCGGCCGGTCAGCCGCAGCGGGCGGCCCTTCAGGTCCAGCGCGGGCATGTCGGTCTTGCCGCCCACATCCAGCGTGACGGACTGCCCGACACCGGCGGCAATCAATTCCACCACCGCCCTGGGGTCCCAGAAGGGCCCGGCGACCACGCCTTCGAGCCCCTGGCGCAGGACTTCGCCCAGCACCGTCATTTCATCGGTCGGCCCGCCGGCACCGCAGTTGTCGCCGTGGTCCACCAGTACGACCGGGCCTTGCGTGAGCGTCTTGGCGCGCGCGATGGATTGCGCCATCGGCTCGATCGGGAAAACGAAATCGGCCCGGCGTTCCCACGCCATGCCGCACAACTCGTCGAGCAGGCGTCGGCCCGCTTCGATCCTGGTGGCCTCAGCCACGATCACCACTGCCAGGCCCGTATGCGGGATATCGGCAAGCGGAAAGCCACCGAACACCGACGCGTTGAGCACCTCGCCATCGCGCTCGGCCGTCATCGCACGCTCCATGATGTCCTTCATGGGTTGTGCGCGCGGGGTCTGGCGCAGCATGTGGGTGAGCATCGGCAGCGTACGCCACAGCAAGACCGGTTGGGCCTCGCCGCGCAGCGCCGCCATCAGGGTACGGGCGGCGCGTACGCCGGTCTCGTACACGTCCACGTGGGGATAGGTGCAATAACCGGCGATCACGGTCGCATTGTCGACCAAGGCAGCGCTGAAGTTGGCGTGGAAATCGAGCGATACCGCGATCGGCGTCTCGGGGGCAACGGCACGGATGCGGGCCAGCAACTCGCCTTCGGCATCCGGATAACCCTCGGCCACCATGGCGCCGTGCAGGTCCAGCATCACCGCATCGCAGCCAGCGCGTACCGCCTCCACGATGGTGGCCGCCATCGACTCGAACGCTTCGGCCGTGACCATGCCGCTGGGCACTGCGTTCGCCATCAATGGCATCACGAATTCGTCGCCCTGGCGCCGGGCGATATCGATGAATGCGGCCGCGGCGCTGTTGGTGCCCTGACAGGCGCGCACTGCGTCGGCGCCGTAAAGCGGGCCGTCGGTGCTGCCGCGGTTGAATGCGCTCAGTGGCGTGGTAATCGGCGAAAAGGTATTGGTTTCATGCCGCATCAGGGCAATGACAAAGCGCATGGACTGGCTCCGACAGCGTGTAGGGTTCAGTTGGATTCGAGATCGACCGCGCGTGCAATGGCGCCGTAGCGGATCGTTTCGGCTTGCAGGAAGCGGCGCGCCTGCTCGGGGGTGGAAAGTACCGGCTCGTAGGCAAGCGTCTTCAGGCGTGCGGCGAAGTCCGCTTCATGCACGCTGGCCTTCACTTCCTGGTAAAGCCGGTCGATGACCGGGGCCGGCGTACCCGCCTTGACCACCAGCGCCAGGTTGCCGCGCACCTGCAGTGCATCCGGGCCACCCGCCTTCTGTGTTTGGAGGGCCGGAAACTGCGTAACCGGTTCCGGCTGCAGCACGGCCAGGGGCTTGGCCTTGCCATCCTGTACGTAGTTGACGGACGAGCCGATCACATCGACATGGGCATAAGTCTGGCCGCCAATCAGATCCGCCATGGCCGGGGGCGAGCCGCGGTACGGAACGATGGTGAAGTCCAGGCCATTGCGGCGCTTCCAGTCGGCCAGGCCGAGGTGGGCGGCCCCGGCGACGACATTGATGCTGATCGACACCTTGCCGGGATTGCGCTGGATATGCGCCTTCAGCTCGCCCAGCGTCATCTCCTTGCGGTCGGTGCGCGTGATGATCCAGTGCGGCACGGTACTGACGATGGTCACCGGCGTCAGGTCGGTATCGGGCCGATAGCGCAGGCCCTTGATCGTGTACGGATTGATACTGAGCGTGCCGTCGCTGGCCAGCAGCAGCGTGTTGCCGTCGGCCTTTTCCTTGAGCACTGAAGACACGCCCGGCACGGTCGCGCCGCCGGCGATGTTCTCCACCACCACCGGCTGCCCCAGCCGCTGTTCCAGCTTGCGCGCAAGCGTGCGGCCAATGATGTCGTAGGAACCGCCGGCCGGAAACGGCACCACCAGGCGCAGCGGCCGGTCGGGCCACGCGGTCGCGGCACTCGCGCAAGTGGCCGTCAGCAAGGCTGCGCCGGCAAGCATGCAGCGCATGGTCGAGCGCAAACGGCATACTGTTTCCATGGGTCTCCTCCTGAGGTCTGATTGCCTCGTGATGGCTTGGAAAGAATCAGGTGATGCGCCGACTATATGGGATTGGTCTTGATACCAAAAGCGAATTAAACTCGCTGTTTATTGAGCAGATGGTTAACTCGCAAAAGAAGCCGTTCAGCCCTGCCGTCGCCTGCCATGCCTGCCGAAACCTTCGTCCATACCCTGCTTGGCCGCCTCAAGCTGCGGCATCTGCGCATCATGCTGGCGCTGAGCGAGATGCAGACCGCCGCCGCCGTCGCCGTGCGCTTCCATGTCAGCCCCGCCGCGGTGTCCAAGACGCTGGCCGAGATCGAAGACATCGTGGGCATGCCGCTGTTCGAGCGCAGCCGCCGCGGCCTGCGGCTGACCGAGCCTGGCAGGGAGATGGCGGCGCACGCGGCGGTCTTGCTGGCGCAGCTCGAACGGCTCGCCGAATCGCTGGAGGCAGTGCGCGCCGGCAGCCAGGGGGCGTTGCGCATCGCGTTCCGGACGATGTCGGTGCAGCCCTTCCTGGCACGGGCGATGAGCGACTTCTACCGGGATCATCCGCGCGTGGAGATCAGCGTGATCGAAGGCGGCATCGGCGAGCTCGCGGATCAGCTTGTGGATGGCTCGCTGGACCTGCTGTTCGCGTATGACGATCCGCGCCTGTCGCTACCCGCGCTGCGCGCGGCCCCGGTGGTCCCGGCACAGAAGGTAGTGATCGTCGCCAGCCACGACCATCCGTTGCTGGCGCGCCGCAAGCTGACGGCGCGTGAACTGTCGGGACAGCAATGGTGTATTCCGGCGGCAGGCTCGCGCATGCTTCACTTGTTGCATTCGGCGTTCCAGGCGCTGGACGCGCCAGCGCCCGCGCTTGGCATCCGCACCAGCGATGTGGCCGCGACGGCCAGCCTGTTGCAGGCCGGTCATTTCCTGGCGGTGTTTCCCGAACGCATCGCCGCGCAGCTCACGCTGGCCAAGGTGGGAAGAGTGCTTCGCTTCGAACTCGGCAGCCGCGTGGAGCCGGTGGTCGCGGTGTGGAATGACGAACTCACGCCGCGCACCCCGGCTCGCCTGTTTCGAGAACTCGTCATGCGCCGTGCCGGCGAATCGGTCATGGCCGAGCCGGTGCCGTTGCTGGCCGCGCGCGCGGTGGCGGCGGCCGGCGTTCGCAAGCGCTGAGCAAGAAGCCGTGTGGCCCGGCTCACTGCACACACAGCACCGCCGCCATCTCCTTCGCCGCCCCCTGCAGCGTCGCCACCGCCTGCAGCAGCGCTTCGAGCGAAGCCCGCGCCGTCGGCGCATGACAAGCGATCGCCGCCACCACCCGGCCCGATCCGGCGCCGTCCGGTTCGCGCACCGGCACCGCCACCGCGCACATGCCGCGCACGAATTCCTCATGGTCGATGCCGATGCCGCGCGCGGCCAGGCGGTCGAGTTCGGTGTTGAGTCGGGGCAGGTCGGCCAGGGTGCGCGGCGTGTGCACGGCGAGGTCGAGGCGCCGCAGTGTCTGCTGGCGTTCCAGCCGGTTCATCGCTGACAGGAACAGCTTGCCGCTGGCGGTGCAATGCAGTGGCACATGGATGCCGGGCGACAGCTGCAGGCGCAGCGGCTCGTGGGTTTCCACGCGCTCGACGTACAGCACGCGGTCGCCATCGAGCGCGGTCAGGTTGCAGGTCTCGCCCAGCCGCGCCACCAGCCGGGCCAGGATGCCGCGGCATTCGCGCAGCAGCGGCGGGCTGCGCAGCGTCTGCAGCGACAACACCGCCGCGGCCGGACCGGGCACATAGCCGCGCTCGGCCGGCATCCGCACCACGAAGCCGCTGCGCTCCATCGCCGCCAGCAGGCGCATCAGCGTCGCCTTCGGCACATGCAGCCGCTGCGACAGCTGCGACAGCGTCTGCGGCTGCTGCGCCCGCGCCAGGCTGGACAGCACCGCCAGCACGCGCAGGCTGCGGGCATCCTCCTCCGGCACCCCGTCCTCTGCTGCAGTGCGATTCTGAAACGGCATTGTCATGTTCTGTTTCACAACCGGCGTCTCCTAGCGATTGGGCTTTCCATTCCGGCACTGAAAAATAAAATCCGGAACAGAACGTTTCAGATTATAAATCCAGGCCGTGGGCTGCGCGCCCGCTGGCCAGAAACAGGAGACAGCGACGATGTCGCAAACCGTTGACTACATCGTGGTGGGCGCGGGCTCGGCCGGGTGCGTGCTGGCCAACCGGCTCAGCGAAGATGGCCGCTATTCGGTCTGCCTGCTCGAGGCAGGCCCGCCCGACCGCTATCCGTGGATCCATATCCCGATCGGCTATGGCAAGACCATGTTCCACAAGCAGCTGAACTGGGGCTTCTATACCGATCCCGATCCCAACATGCTGGACCGCCGCATCTACTGGCCGCGCGGGCGCACGCTGGGCGGCAGCAGCGCCATCAACGGCCTGATCTACGTGCGCGGCCAGCGCGAGGACTATGACTACTGGGCCGCGCTGGGCAATCCGGGCTGGGGCTGGGACGACTGCCTGCCCTACTTCCGCAAGCTCGAGCACAACGATCTCGGCGCCGGGCCGACGCGTGGCACCGGGGGCCCGCTCAATGCCACCTCGATCGACCGGCGTCACCCGCTGGTCGATGCCTTCATCGCCGCCGGCCAGGCGCTGGGCCTGCCGCGCCAGACCGACTTCAACGGCGGCGACCAGGAGGGCGTGGGCTACTACCAGCTGACCACGCGCAACGGCTGGCGCTGTTCCACCGCCGTGGCCTACCTGCGCCCTGCGCGCGGGCGGGCCAACCTGCGCGTGGAGACCGATGCGCACACCACCGGCCTGCTGTTCGACGGCAAGCGCGCCGTCGGCGTGCGCTACACCCAGCATGGCCAGCCCCATATCCTGCGGGCGCGGCGCGAGGTAATCCTGTGCGCCGGGGCGCTGCAGTCGCCGCAGTTGCTGCAGCTGTCCGGCATCGGCCCGGCGCCGCTGCTGCAGGAGCTGGGCGTGCCGGTGGTGCAGGCGCTGCCGGGCGTCGGCGAAAACCTGCAGGACCACCTGCAGATCCGGCTGATCTACGAGGTGGCCAGACCCATCACCACCAACGACCAGCTGCGCACGCTGGCGGGCAAGGCGCGCATGGGGCTGGAATGGCTGCTGCTGCGCAAGGGCCCGCTGGCGATCGGCATCAACCAGGGCGCGATGTTCTGCCGCGCCCTGCCGGAGGAAAGCGCCACGCCGGACACGCAGTTCCATTTCTCGACACTGTCGGCCGACATGGCCGGCGGCACGGTCCATCCGTTCTCGGGCTGCACTTATTCCGTGTGCCAGCTGCGCCCGGCTTCGCGCGGCACCGTGCGGATCCGCTCGACCGATCCGTTCGAGCCGCCGTCGATGCAGCCCAACTACCTGTCGGCCGAACTGGACCGGCGCTGCACCGTCGCGGCGGTGCGCTACGCGCGGCGCGTGGCGCAGGCCGAACCGATGCGCGGCCTGATGAAGCGCGAGTTCCGCCCCGGCGACGACGTGCGCAGCGACGACGAGATCCTGCACTTCTGCCGCGAGTATGGCGCCACCATTTTCCATCCGTCGGGCACGGCCAAGATGGGCCCGGCCGCCGATCCGCTGGCGGTGGTCGATGCGCGCCTGCGCGTGCACGGCGTTGGCGGGCTGCGCGTGGTGGACTGCTCGGTGATGCCCACGCTGGTCTCGGGCAACACCAACGTGCCGGTGGTGATGATGGCCGAGCGCGCCTCAGACCTGATCCGCGAAGACGCGCGGCGCGAGATCCACCACGCCGACGTGGTCGCGCCGATGGCCGCCGCGGCCTGAAGCAACCCGAAGCGGCAAACCGGCGGGACCGGGCATCCATAACCACCAGGCCCCGCCGCGCATCCGGCGTCCATAACCATCCTTCCAGAGGACGCCGCCCACCACCAGAGGAGACAAGCATGACTAGCCCCAACGAACAGGCGATCCGCAAGGTCGCGCTGGCGTCCGTGATCGGCGCCACCATCGAGTGGTATGACTTCTTCCTGTACGGCGTGGTCGCCGGCCTGGTCTTCAACAAGCTGTACTTCCCCGGCGATGACCCGCTGGTGGCCACCATGCTGGCCTACTCCACCTTCGCGGTGGGCTTTGTCACGCGCCCGCTCGGCGGCGTGATCTTCGGGCACTTCGGCGACAAGGTCGGGCGCAAGAGCATGCTGGTAATGACGCTGATGATCATGGGCGTCTCGACCTTCCTGATCGGGCTGGTGCCGACCTATGACAGCATCGGCGTGCTGGCGCCGGTGCTGTTGCTGCTGCTGCGCGTGCTGCAGGGCATCGGGCTGGGCGGCGAATGGGGCGGCGCGGTGCTGATGGCGTACGAGTACGCGCCGGCGCACCGCAAGGGTTTCTACGCGTCGCTGCCGCAGATCGGGCTGGCGATCGGGCTGTGCCTGGCCTCGGGCGTGGTGGCGCTGCTGTCGCTGACCCTGACGGATGCGCAGTTCCTGGCGTGGGGCTGGCGCGTGGCGTTCCTGGTCTCGGCGGCGATGGTGTTCGTCGGCATGTATATCCGGCTCAACGTCAAGGAAACGCCGGAATTCGCCGCGGTCAAGCAGCGCAATGCCGAAACGCAGATTCCCTTTGTCGACATGATGCGGCGCTATCCCGGCAATATCGTCAAGGGCATGGGCGCGCGCTATATCGACGGCGTCTTCTTCAATATCTTCGGCGTGTTCTCGATCACCTACCTGACCCAGACCGTCAATATCAGCCGCACGCAGGCGCTGGTGGGGGTGATGGCGGCGGCGATCGCGATGTGCTTCTTCATCCCGTTCTTCGGCCACCTGTCCGACCGCATCGGCCGCACGCGGGTGTATTTCTGGGGTGCGCTGATCACCGCGCTGTCGGCCTTCCCCGCGTTCTGGCTGATGCTGAACAGCGGCGGCAACACCATGCTGCTGTGGCTGTCGATCGTGGTGCCGTTCGGCATCCTCTACGCCGCGGTGTACGGGCCGGAGGCGGCGCTGTTCTGCGAGCTGTTCGATGCCAGGGTGCGCTACACCGGGATTTCGTTCGTCTACCAGTTCTCGGGCATCTTCGCTTCCGGCATCACGCCCATCATCGCCACGGCGCTGCTCAAGTCGGGCGGCGGCCAGCCGTGGCAGATCTGCGCCTACGTGGCGTTCGCGGGACTGGTGTCGGCGCTGTC
>JABFVP010000364.1 GCA_013362725.1 Cupriavidus sp. | reverse complement strand
GGCGGCGTCGGCAGCGGGCTGGCGGCACGCGGTGCACCGCGCGTGGCAGCCGCCTGCAGCGGCAGCGCGATCTCCTGGCGTACGCCGTTGCGCTCGATCACCACGCCGCGCTGGCGCACTTCCACCAGCCGGATCTGCGGCGCCAGGTCCGCACCCATGCGCACCGCCTTGGCCGCGCCACCATCGATCGAGACGATCGCCGCGCTGGCGCCACCGCCAAGTTCGGCCACCACGCCGAGCAGCTGCACGTTGCTCGGTCCGGCCTGCGCCGAGCCGCCGAACAGCGTCGCGATCGCGCCGGTCTCGACCGCCTCGGTCTGCGCCACGCGGGCGCTTTTGGGCACCGGAATGGTCCGCATCGCACTGAACGTCAGCACCCAATAGGTGACCAGTGCGCACAGCGCGATAAACAGCACCACGCTGGCCAGGCGCGGCAGCCACAGCGCGGAGGCATCGAAGCGGAGCGAAGGCCGGAGGGACAGTTGCATGGATCGGACTCTGGATACCCGCCGCGGCGGGTCATGGCGCGCGAGCGCGGACGCGCCAAGCGTACCAGAGCCCCATGACGCTGTCTGCCGCGCCGGCGATGCCTGCGGCGTTCCGGCCGCGACCTTTAGAGCAGGTCGTCCAGCAGATCGGGCCCGAACACTTCGCGCTCGACATGCGCCACCGGCACGCCCGCGCTGAGCAGCGCGTGACGCTGCGCCTGCATGAAGCCAAGCGGCCCGCACAGGTAGAAGCGGCCATCGACGAAGCGTTGCAGGTCGGGCTGGCGCAGCATGTCGGCCAGCGGCATGGTGCCGGCGTGGTCGTAATCGCGGCCTGCGGCGTCGCCGGCTTGCGGGAATTCGTAGCTGATGTGCGTGACCAGTCCTGGCATGCGCTCGCGCGCCCATTGCAGGTCCGCGCGATGGGCATGGTGATGGCCGTCGCGGGCGGCGTGGGCGAACAGCACCGCCCGCTGCGAGCCTTGCGCGGCCAGCGTGCGCAGCACCGACAGCAGCGGCGTGATGCCGATCCCCCCTGACAGCAGCACCAGCGGCCGGCGGCTTTCCAGCGCCGGCGTGAACTCGCCGAACGGCGCGCTCACCTTGAGTTCGGAGCCCTCGTGGGCGTTGGCGTGCAGCCAGTTGGACACGGTGCCCGCCGGCGTGGCGTGGTCGCCGTCCTCGCGCTTGACCGAGATGCGCCAGGTCGGCAGTCCGGCCTCGGCCGACAGCGAATACTGGCGCAGCTGTCGCGTGCCGTCGTCCAGGCGCGCCTCGACGCTGATGTACTGGCCGGGACGGAAATCACGCAGCGGCTGGCCGTCGGCCGCGGCCAGCGTCAGCGCCACCACTTGACCGCCCTGCGCTTCACGGCGCACCACGCGCACCGGCATCAGTTCGCCGGCGGCCACGCCGGTGTGCTGGTACAGGCGCGCCTCGGCGGCGATAAGCTCGCCCGCCAGCAGCCAGTAGGCCTCGTCCCAGGCCGCCAGCAGCGGCGGCGTGGCGGCCTCGCCCAGCACCGCGGAGATGGCGCCGAGCAGGTGGCGGCCGACGATCGGGTAGTGCGCCGGCGTGATGCCCACGGCCGCGTGCTTGTGCACGATGCGCTCGACCACCGGCCCCAGCGCCGCCGCGTTGTCGATGTTGGCGGCGTAGGCGAACACCGCCGACGCCAGCGACTGCTGCTGGCTGCCGTTGGCCTGGTTGCCCATGTTGAACAGCTGGGTCAGCTCGGGCCGGTCGGCGAACATCTCGCGGTAGAAATGCGTGGTGATGGCCAGGCCATGCTCGCGCAGCACGGGCACGCTTGCATCGATATAGGGGCGGGAAGCGGCGGACAGCATCAGGTATCACTCCGTTTTATTCATGCAGACAAGATGCATGTTTTTGGACAACAAAAAACCGGCATTCGCCGGCCATGCGCGGATCCCGTCCGCTCAGGCCGAACGCCGGTTCAGGAAATCACGATGCAGGCGGATGATCGATTCGGCGGTGTGGCTGCCGGTGACATCGGCCAGCGTGACATCGTCGAGCGAGCGATAGAAGGCTTGCTCGGCCACGTCCAGCGCGCGCTTCAGCCGGCAGTTGCCGTTCAGCGCGCAGGGCGGGCTGTCGCAGTCGATTACCGGCCGGTGCCCTTCCAGCTCGCGCAGGATAGTGCCGATGGTGAGGCGCTCGGCGCCGGGGCCCAGCTGCAGGCCGCCATGGCGGCCTCGCGTGGCGCTGACCCAACCCAGCTTCGACAACCGCGCCGCCACCTTGACCAGGTGGTTGTGCGAGATGCCGAACTGCTGGCCCACCTCGGCGATCGTGATGGGCCGGCTGCCGTCGCCACGGGCAACGTACATCAACAGGCGCAGCGCATAGTCGGAGAAGCGGGTCAGTTGCATCGTGGCGTCATGTTAAAAAAGATGCATCCTGGATGCAAGTTATATTTTTCCCCGGCGTGATAGGGTGCGGGGTCCGCCAACAAGCGCCGGCCAGCATTGTGCTTCACAAAAGACTTCACTGCAGCCCCATCCAGGGCCGCCCATAAAGGAGTCATAAGGCGCCGGTTATACTGATTGGCGAACCCGGCCCCGCCAGCGCCCCTGGCGCGGGTCCCGCCATTCCAGCAACGAGGTCTTACCAACAATGCGCAGATTCACGTCCCAGCTTGCCCGTCCCGCCCGTCCTGCCCGCCGCGCACGCGGCTTTACCCTGATCGAGATCATGGTCGTGATCGTGATCCTCGGCGTGCTGGCGGCACTGGTGGTGCCCAAGATCATGAGCCGTCCGGACGAAGCCCGCATCGTCGCGGCGCGCCAGGATATCTCTTCTATCATGCAGGCGCTCAAGCTGTACCGCCTCGACAACAGCCGCTATCCGACCACCGAGCAGGGCCTGGGCGCGCTGGTGGTCAAGCCTACCACCGAGCCGGTGCCCAACAACTGGAAGGGCGGCGGCTACCTGGAAAAGCTGCCCAAGGATCCGTGGGGCCATCCCTACCAGTACCTGAACCCCGGCGTGCGCGGCGAAATCGACGTGTTCAGCTTCGGTGCCGACGGCCAGGCCGGCGGCAACGCCAACGACGCCGATATCGGCAACTGGGAGTAACCCCCTGCCGCCCGCCCTTGCCGCTTCCCTGGTGACCACGGCGCCGCGCCGCCGCGCCCCCGGGCAGCGGCACGCCGGCTTCACGCTGCTGGAACTGCTGGTGGTGATGGTGATCGCCGGCATCGTGATCTCGCTGGTCGCGGTCAATGCCTCGCCCAACGAGCGCGGCCGCGTGCTTGACGACGGCCAGCGCATCGCGAGGCTGTTCGAGCTGGCGCAGGAAGAAGCGCAGCTGGGCGCTCGCCCGATCGCCTGGGAAGGCGACGCCGGCGGCTGGCGCTTCCTCGAGTCGACCCCTAACGGCTGGATCCCGCTGCGCACCGACGTGTTCGCGCCCGGCACCTGGCGCCTGGCACTGGACCAGGTCATCGTCGCCGAAGGCGGCCGCAGCACCGGCACCAGCAGCCCGCCGCGGCTGATCTTCGGGCGCGAGCTGATCGATGCGCCGCAGCGCCTGGTGCTGGTGCGCGGCGATATCCGCGTCGACGTGGCCGGCGACGGCAGCGGCCGCTATTTCGCCAGCACGCCATGACGCGCCCGAGCCTGCCCGCACGCCGGCGCGCCCGCGCCGCCGGCTTCACGCTGATCGAAGTGCTGGTGGCGCTGACCATCCTGGCGGTGGCGCTGACCGCGGCGATGCGCGCGATGGGCTCGATGGTCGATGCCAGCGCGTCGCTGCAGAACCGCATGCTGGCCGAATGGAGCGCAGAGAACCACTTGGCCGCGCTGCGCCTGGCCAAGACCTGGCCCGAGCCCGGCGTCAGCGGCTATGCCTGCCCGCAGGGCGGCACGCCGCTGTACTGCGAGCAATCCGTGTCGGCCACGCCCAATCCGGTGTTCCGCCGCGTCGAGATCGCGGTCTATCCGTCGGCCACCGACAAGTCGGTGCGGCTGGCGTGGCTCGTCACCATCGTTCCCAATGAAATCCGCAACGTGCTCTGAGCGCCGGCGCGGGCGCCGATTCGCCGGCGGCTTCACGCTGCTGGAAATGCTGGTCGCCATCACGCTGCTGGCAGTGATGGCGGTGATCGGCTGGCGCGCGCTGGACAGCCTGACGCGCGGCCGCGAACGGCTGATCGACCATGACGCCCGGCTGGATGCGCTGAAGGTGCTGTACGGCCAGCTGCAGGCCGATTGCGAGCACCTCGCCAACCCGACGCTGCTGCAGGACAGCCCGGTCGAGATCGGCCCGAACCGCGTGCTGCTGGTGCGCGACCGCCGCGACGAAGGCCAGCCGCCGGCATGGCAGGCGCTGTCGTACCAGCTTGACGGCAACACGCTGGTGCGCGTGGCCGCGCCGCCGGTGAGCAACCGCGCCGCGCTGCAGTCGTCGCTGCTGGCGCTGCGCCAGGGCGGGGGCAACAACGCGCAGGTGCGGCGCGTGCTGGGCAACGTCGACGGCATGAGCGCGCGCGCCTGGGTCGAACCCGGCGGCTGGCAGGCCGACAGCAACCGCATCCGCAACGTGCTGTTCAGCGGCAACGCGGCCAGCGCGGTGCAAGCGTCGGAGGTCGGCGCGGCGGTGCCCAATACCGCGGTGCGGGCGGTGGAACTGACCATCCTCGCCCGCATGGGCGACGGCGACGCGCCGCGGCAGTTCCAGAAGATCTGCATGTCCGGGCTATGACGCACGCCCGCCGCCCCCGCCCCCTCCGCTCGAGCTCGCTGCGCAACGCGCGCGGCGCCGCCGTGGTCACGGCGCTGCTGATCGTGACGCTGGCCGTGGTGGTGGTGTCGGGCATGCTGTGGCGGCAGCAGGTGCAGATCCGCGCCATCGAGAACCAGCGGCTGCAGGCCCAGGCCACCTGGATCGAGCGCGCCGCGGTCGACTGGGCGCGGCTGATCCTGCGCGACGACCAGCGCCGCAGCAGCGTCGACGAACTGAGCGAGCCTTGGGCGGTACCGATCGCCGAGACCCGCCTGTCGGATTTCCTGGGCGCGTCGCTGCGCACCGACGTGGCGGGCGAGACTTCGTTCCTGTCCGGGCGCATCCTCGATGCGCAGGCGCGCTTCAACCTCGCCAACCTGGTGACGTGGTCTGCCACCGGCGGCCAGGGGACACCGGTCGGGCGCACCGCCAACATCGACCAGTCGGCGCTCGCCGCCTACGGCCGGCTGTTGCGCACCGTGGGGCTGAACCCGGCGCTGGCCGAGACCACCGCGCGCTACATGCTACAGGCCGCGCAGGGAGGGCAAAGTGGCCAGGCCGGTGGCGACGCCTCAGGGCGGCAGGCGCCGCGCCCGCTCGACAGCGTACAGGGCCTGCTGGCGCTGCCCGGCTACACGCCTGAGATGGTGGCGGTGCTGGAGCCCTTCGTGATCGTGCTGCCCGAGCGCACCCTGGTCAATGCCAACACCGCCGAGGCCGAGGTGCTGGCCGCGATGATCGACAAGCTGCCGCTGGAGCGCGCGCGCGAGCTGGTGCGCCAGCGTGACCGCGCCTACTTCAACAACATCGGCAACCTGCAGACGCAGCTGTCGGCGCTGGCGCCGCAGGCGAGCAGCGGCAACCTGGGCAACCTGCTCGACGTGCGCTCGCATTACTTCCTGGTCTACGGGCTGGTGCGGCACGAGCGCGCCAGCCGGCTGCAGGTGTCGCTGGTCTACCGCGGCGAACCGCTCGGTGCGTCCAATACCACCCGCGTGGTCTGGATCCAGGACACGGACCGGCTGCCGGACCTGCGCTGAGCCATGGCAACGCGGGCTGGCGCACATACGGAAACAGCACACCGGAGCAACCGGGGAGAATGGTATTGACGTGGTTTTGTCACGCAGGCAAGGTATGCTGCGGCGCTGGCGCGAGCGTGACACCAGCCCGCTCGCCGCTGATCGGCCTCTCAGGCCGCGCGCCGGCAATCCCCGCACTCCGGCAAGTTTCCTGCGCCGGGGCGTTCCCGGGCGCACCCGCATGGGCCATGCGCCTTATCGAGCCGTTCTACTGAAGCCAAAGCAAGGACATCTTGAGCACCACTCTGTACGTGCGCTTGCCGCACCGGCCGCATGACCAGCCGCAACCGTGGCAGTTCGGCGCCCTGCCCTTTGCGCTCGTGCGCACGGCGGCGGCCGATGCCGCGCGCCGCGGCTTGCCCCGTGCTGCCGCACCGGAAGTGTTGCGAGAAGGCCACGCCCGCATCGCCGACCTGCCCGCGGCAGAGCGGCTGGTGCTGATCCTGGCCGCGAGCGACGTACTGCTGACCAGCGCCAGCGTGCCGCCGCTGCCGCCCGCGCGTTTGAAGCAGGCGCTGCCCAACCTGGTCGAGGACGCTCTCGCCACCGACGCGCAGCCGTGCCATATCGGCATCGGGCCTGCCCTAGACAGCGCCGAGCCCGCGCGCGGGCCGCGCCAGCGGCTGCTGATGGTGGCGGACCGCGCCTGGCTGCGCGCGGTGCTAGATGCCTTCGCCGAGCACCGCCATCGCCGCCGCCACGTGCTGGCCGCACAGC
>JABFVP010000012.1 GCA_013362725.1 Cupriavidus sp. | reverse complement strand
ATATCTGCCGGCGGTGTGCACGAACGGCGCATCCCAGCTCCATGCGTCGGTGCCGGTCAGGCGCACGCCTTGCTCCAGCAGGTACATGGTCGCATCCAGGCCCATGCCACAGCCGCTCGAGACATAGTCGGGATGGCCGTAGCGGCTGCCCGCGCGGGTATTGACAACCACGATTTCCAGCGGCCTGAGCGCGTGCCCGATGCGGGCAAGTTCGGTCTCGACATCGTCGGCGGTGACCACATAGCCGTCGTCGAACCCGGTGAAGTCCAGCTTCACACCCGGCTGGAAGCACCACTCCAGCGGCACTTCGTCGATGGTGATGGCGCGCTCGCGCTGCCCCAATGACTCGTTCATGGTGCTGTGGAAGTGATAGGGCGCATCCAGGTGCGTGCCATTGTGCGTATTGAGGCCGACGCGCTCGATTGCCCACCCCTCGCCATCCGGCAAATCGGACGCCTTCAGACCGGGGAAGAAGGCCGTGACCTGCTCGGCGGTGGAACGATGCGACAGGTACTCGATCTGGGGGCCATAGCCGGGCGGATCGGAGACGACATCGTTTTCGAGATAAATCGAGAGGTCGACGAAGCGGCGTGTCATGGTGGCAGATCCTTTGCGGAGAAACAGGAAACAAGGGCCGGCGTCTCCCGGCCGATGCCGACGAGGCGCTTGCTACACACTGACTGTACGAGCGTTCAGTGTATCGACAGGCTGGACTGTACGCTCGTACAGTCCAGCGCTGTACTAGGGTAAACGCGGGCCGGCAAGGGGCCACAGCAAGGTTGGCTACAATGGCGCGTCTTGATCGCGGAGGCAGTATGGAAGGCAGGGCAGCGCGGAAGTCGACAGCACCGACGCAGGGCCGGGCGCGCAAGGCAATACAGGCGCCGCCAATCCCGGAAGCCAGCAAGCGCGAACGCGTGCTCGATGCGGCTGAGCGCCTCTTCGCCGAAGGCGGCTTCGACGGCGTGTCGATGCGGGATATTGCAGCAGCGGCGGAAGTCGGCTTGCCGTTGATCGTTTACCACTTCGAGACCAAGCGCAACCTGTACCGCGAGCTCTTTGAACGGCGCAAGACCCTGTTCGAGGCGCGGCTGGCGGCGCTGCGAGAGCCTTGCCGAAGCGGCGAGGATCCGGTCGAGCATATTGTGCGTGCGTTCGTGCAGCCGGTCATGCGGATCCAGGACACGGAGGCCGGTATCGCCTACGCCAGGCTGGTTGCGCGAGAGGCTTCCGATCCGAAGGCAGCGGAGCGGGGCATTGTTGCCGACTACTTCGACCCCTTTGCCATGGAGTTCGTCGAGGCGATCCGCAAGGCGCTGCCCGGCAACACTTCCGGCTATGCGTACTGGGCCTATTTGTTTGCCGTGGGGTCGCTTGTGATGAGCGTGTTCGACAGTCGTATCGAACGCATTTCAGGCGGCAAGGCCAAGGCCGGCGATGTGTTGCGCAAGTCGGAATACCTCGTGACATTCATCGCGGCGGGCATTCGTGCAGGAGCCGGCCGCAAGCCGTCCAGGCGTTCCGGCGCCTGATCCTGGAATCCCTGGTCTGGCCCTGTTCACGGGTAGCCGGCCTCGCGTTTCAACTGGGATACATACTTTTTCCGGCCGTTCGCACGGGCCTGGCTTGCCGCTGGCTGGACCAGAATCTGCACCGGGCCCGGACCGTTTCCGCCAACGTCAGCCCGGCCTCGCGGGCTAGCGCGCGCAGCCCCCGGCCGCGCCATCTGAATGGCCGGCGCGCCTTGCCACACAAGCCTTTGCAGGTTTTCCGCGCGAACCTTGCCGCCGATCGTTGCTCGCTTCGCGCGGATGCGACGAACACCCTGCGCAAGCGCTGACGCGGCGCAGTGCCACCAGCGCGCAAAGGCAACGCATCGATCTGGCGGGTCATCCATCGAGCCGATTTTCCATTCCATTTCCGCCAACTAGATTGGGTGCATCGATGGCGCCTTCGCAGCCGTCGACCGTTACGACCGCAGAGTCAGAGGAAGGGGAGCCCATGAAAAACGCCCGCATCAGAATGGCCGCCGTGCCATGCGCCTGCCTTGTCATCATGCTCGCCGGCTGCGGCGGTGGCGGAGGGGGCGACTCCCCCTCCACCAGCGCCGCCGCGAGCCCGGGCACTTCGACAGGCACCGCGCCAGGCACAACCACCGCGCCGACCACGCCTTCGCCCGCCGCGGCGACCACCAGTGCGATGCTGTCCGGCACCACCGACCCGGGGCCCGGGATCGGCAAGGACGGGGACTACTACCTGAACACCGTGACGTGGATGATGTTCGGGCCCAAGGCCAATGGCGTATGGCCCCCGGGGGTTTCGCTGGCGGGTCCCGGCGGCAATACCGGTGCGGCGGGGAGCACCATCCTGTCCGGTTCGGTCGATCCGACCGACAGCGTTGGCAACAACGGCGATTACTACATCAACACCTCGACCTCGACGCTGTTCGGCCCCAAGGCGAACGGCACGTGGCCGGCGGGCGTGCCGCTCGGCAGTGCCACCGGCACGCCGCCCCCCGGCGGCGGCACGGTGCTGTCGGGAACCGGCGCGCCGGCGAACACCCTCGGCAACAACGGCGACTACTACCTCGACACCAGCACCTGGACCCTGTACGGGCCGAAGGCTGACGGCGTATGGCCTGCCGGGGTCTCGCTGGTGAGCCAGCCAGGCGGCAGCGGCGGCACGGGCGGCACCGGCGGCACCACGGTCGGCAATGGGGGCCATGTCCTGTACGGCAGCGGCGCACCCACCGACGACATCGGCGTGAACGGCGACTTCTATTTCGACACCACTACGTGGACGATGTACGGGCCCAAGCAAGACGGCAAGTGGCCGACGACGGGTGTGACCATGGCAAACGGCACCGTCTACAACGGCAACTTCAACGTGCCGGATACGCTCAGCCGCGGCCGCTATGCCATGACCGGCGCCGGCGGGGCGGTACCGTTGCCGTCGGACTTCGGGGTCGTGATCCCCTACGATTGCACACGCGTCACGCTCACGGCGAGTACGTTAGGCAAGGTGCAGGGCACGCTCGACATCTCGGTGCACAAGGTGACCGGTTCCGGGGCTTCCGTGGTGCTCGCAAAGGTCAGCGAACTGAGCTGCAAGATCACCAATGGCCTGCAGAAATGCAGCGAGGAGGCGTTGGCCGGGACGGTTACCCATGGCGACAAGCTGCAGGTACAGGTCGACAACAACCAGGCTACCGACTGGGGCGGCCTTGCCGTGAACCTCGCCTGCATCAAGTAGGCGGGACCCGGCGGCGGGGGCATGGGCCCCTGCCGCTGATCCCGCAATCCGGGCCGGTCCCGCGCGAAGCGCGGTGCGCCGCCGGCCGCGGAGGATTTCCACAGTATCTCGCCATCTCAGGGACCTGGACGTCCTGCAGCACTGCGCGCAGTTGGCCGCCGGGTGCAACGCCTACGGCAACCGCAGATCCCACAACACATCCAGTACGTGTTGGGTGGAACGCTCGACGTACCCCGCACGATAGGCAATACCGAGCCGCCGCCACAACGCCGGGCGCAGCGCGCGCATGACAATGCGACGGTCGGGCAATGGCGTAGTGGCCTCATGCGGCAACAGCGCTGCGCCATACCCCGCGGCTACCAGGCTCTTGATCGCATCGTTGTAGTTCAGCTGGATTCGCGCAGCCGGATGATGCCCTGCGGCCGCGAACCACTCCGCAGTCAGGCGCGACAGGCGCGTGGTCGCATCATTGAGAATGAGCGGTCGGGCAGCGAGCCATTCCGCGGTAACGCGGGCCGGACAGCGCCAATGCGCCGGCACAAAGGCCATCACCGGGTCGCGGCGCCAGGGCTTTATCACCAGTCCGGCCACCGGAGGCTGAGGCAGCGCCACCACCCCGATATCCAGCGTGCCATCCCCCAGCCGGGACAGTGTTTCTTCCGACGTATGCACGGCAATCTGGATGTCGATGGCGGGATGGTGCTGGCGCAGGGCCTCGAGCGCTTGCGGCAGCAGGTGCGCGATCACGCCCGTCGACGCGCCGAGTCGCGCACGCCCTTCGAGCCCGTCTACCTGGCGCCGGATATCGTCCAGTGCCTGCTCCGCGTCGGCCAGCAGCCGGCGCGCGCGTTCCACCAGCACCGCACCGACAGGGGTCGGCCCCACATGGCCGCGCTTGCGCAACAGCAGTGGTGCCCCGATGCGGGCTTCGAGTTCGGCGATGTGCAGGCTCACCGTCGGTGGCGCCAGGTGCAAGGCGCGTGCCGCCTCGGCAAAGGAATTGCGGTCGGCAACGGCGACCAGGGTGCGCAAGCGGTCCAGGCTGATCTCTCGCATGACGTAGTCCGGGATTCAGAAAATCTGAAGTTCTGCATTATGAAATTCAACTTTCTCTATTCTATTCGTACGCGCAACATAGGGACTCGGTTTTACCTGTTCAACCCCCACAGTCAGCGGAGCATCCCCCTATGAGCTCTCCCGTAGTTTTCATCGACGGCGACCAAGGCACCACCGGGCTGCAAATCCACGAGCGGCTGCGCCATCGCACCGACATCAGGTTGTTCACACTTCCCGCCGCGGAGCGCAAGCAGCCACGGCGTCGCGCGGAAGCCATCAACGCCTGCGACATCGCCATCCTCTGCTTGCCGGACGCCGCCGCGCGCGAGGCCGTGGGCACGATTGCCAATCCTGCCGTGCGCGTGATCGACGCCAGCTCCGCGCATCGCACACAGCCGGGCTGGACTTACGGTTTCCCGGAAATGGCGCCGGGGCAGGCCGAGCAGATTGCCAATGCATCTCGGGTCACCAATCCCGGTTGCTATCCGACCGGTGCCGTCGGTCTGCTGCGCCCGCTGGCACAGGCCGGGCTGATACCGGCCGATTACCCGCTCAGCATCCACGCGGTATCCGGCTACTCCGGGCGCGGGCGTGCCGGCGTGGAAGCATATGAGGGGCCTGGAGCCGCCAATGCGCCTGCATACCAGATCTATGGCCTGGCGCTCGCGCACAAGCACGCACCCGAGATCCAGCAGCACGCCTGCCTTGCGCAGCGTCCTGTCTTCGTCCCCGCGTACGGAGCGTTCCGCCAGGGCATCGTGCTGACGGTGCCGCTGGCGTTGCAGAGGCTCGCACCTGGCGTGGACGGCGCCACGTTACACGCCTGCCTCGCGCGCCACTATGCCGGGGCTACGCACGTACGGGTCTTGCCGCTGCACGAATCGGCCGCGCTGACACACCTGGATCCGCAAGCGCTGAACGGTACCAACGACATGCATCTGAGCGTCTTTCACCACGTTGAGAACGGTCACGTGCTGCTGTCAGCGGTGTTCGACAATCTTGGCAAGGGCGCTTCCGGAGCTGCGGTGCAGAACCTGGACCTGATGCTCATGCGGCAATAACGGGCGCAGCGGTCGATTTCGCGTTCGGTGCACGGGTGCCGGATGCGTCGGGCATCATGATCTTTCGAAGGTACCTGGGCTGCGGTGCGGGCGCCGGTGCAGACCGCGCATCGATCCGGTAGCGCCGGAGATCTGCCAACAGGCCGGGCATTGATCGGGAAATGCTTGCATGCCCATGTTGGCCTGCTAGCGTAGAGATACCTACAACGCCCTACGCGCACGGCGGCAGCCCTTGCGCTGCCATAGCGCTGACAGCACTCCATGAGGTGATGCACCATGCCGGTTTCGATGGCTGTTCACCCTTGCGCCGATGACCTGCCCATTGTGGCGGTGGGCGCGTCTGCCGGCGGTATTGGTGCCTTGCGGAAACTGGTCGGATCCCTGCGGGGAGACGTTCCCTATGCCATGGTTGTGCTGCAGCACTTGCCCCCGAATCAACCGAGCCGCCTGGCCGAACTGCTGCGCGTATGGACACACCTGCCGGTACTGGAGGCGCGGGACGGATTGCAACCCGAACCAGGCCACATTTATGTGCCGTCGCCCGACAGCATCCTCATGCTCGAGGCCGGGGTGTTCCGCACGCGACCGGCCGCCGGCGGCGCAAGTCGCCCCGGGATCGATACGATCGATGCGTTCCTTGAAAGCGTCGCGGCCCGGCATAGCCCGCGCGCCGTCGCGGTGGTGCTG
The DNA here is from genome assembly GCA_013362725.1 of Cupriavidus sp. Taxonomy (GTDB): domain Bacteria; phylum Pseudomonadota; class Gammaproteobacteria; order Burkholderiales; family Burkholderiaceae; genus Cupriavidus. Next base: position 490 of record JABFVP010000012.1, on the reverse strand, counting down.
TCGGGAACCGGCATGGACGGGACCGCCGGCGCAGTGAGCATCCGCCAGGCCGGCGGTGTGGTCATCGTTCAAGATCCGCTCACGGCGCAGCATGACAGCATGCCGGCATCGGTGATCCAGCGTGGCATCCACGACCACGTGCTGCCGGTGAGCGCGATCGGGCGACAACTGCTTGCGTGCTTTGACGAAGGCTATACGAGACCGGCAGCATCCCGGAACTGGGAGTCCACTGTTGCCGCCACGCTGGAGCGCATCTTGTCGCTGATTCGCCGCGAGGCTGGCTTCGATCTGAGCGGCTATAGGCCATCGCCGTTGCTATGGCGTATCCAGCAGCGCATGGAGGTGCGGCGTGTCCGTTCGTTTGAAGACTACGCGTGGCTGGTCGAGGATGAACCCGTTGAGCTCGAATCGCTGGTACGTGGCCTGCCCATTCACGTCACCGAATTTTTTCGTGACGCCGTCGCCTGGGACACTTTCAGGAACGAGGTCC